>DFXU01000015.1 GCA_002383285.1 Caryophanales bacterium UBA4100 | reverse complement strand
TTAATGTCATATTTCTGTTATAGTTAAGATTAGGTATCAAACTATAACAGAAATATGACATTAATCCATGTGCAAATTGCATGCCTCCATAGAACAATGATTCCTTATGACGTATACTGATATCAATAATACTGCTCATTACTAACATTAGGGAGTGTTCAATTTATGAATGAAATCATCGAACTCAAGCATCAATTTATTCATGCCTTCGGAGGGACCGACGACACAATTCGAGTATTCCATGCGCCAGGTCGGGTGAATTTAATTGGAGAGCATACCGACTACAATGGGGGCTATGTATTTCCTGCTGCATTAACTTTCGGAACAACAATGCTTATTCGTAAGCGCGATGATCGCAAGCTCGGATTGGCGTCTGCGAACTTCGAATTATCTGCAACCATTGATTTAGACAGGCTTCAATATGAAACAAAGGACGACTGGATGAACTATCCGAAGGGTGTCGTTTATTACCTTCAACAGCATGGGTACACCATTGGCGGTTATGATATTCTATTCAGTGGCAAGATTCCGAACGGCTCTGGCTTATCCTCATCAGCATCCATTGAAGTGGTTACCGGCTATGGATTGCTAAGCATGGAAGGTCATCCCATTGATACGGTGAAGCTTTCACTCATTGCTCAGGAGGCAGAGAATAAATTTATCGGAGTTAATTGTGGTATTATGGATCAATTCGCTGTCGCCAATGGTAAGAAGGATCATGCAATTCTACTGATGTGCGACACATTAGAATTTAAGCATGTGCCATTCCATAGTGGTTCTTACAAGATTGTGATTGGTAATACGAACAAACGTCGTGGACTGGTAGAATCCGAATATAATACAAGACGCTCTCAATGTGAGCAAGCGGTACGATACTTACAAGCACAATTTCCTGACATGACTTTATTAGGTCAGATCAATTTAGACCAATACAACGCAAATGAACATCTGATTCTCGAAGAAATCATTCGTAGAAGAGCGAGACATGTTATAGAAGAGATCGATCGTGTACGCCAATCCATTAAGGTGCTTGAGGATAATGATTTGGAAGCCTTCGGTCAATTAATGATTGCCTCTCATCGTTCGTTACAGCATCTGTATGAAGTGACCGGCAAAGAATTAGATAGTATGGTAGATGCTGCACTTCAGATGCCTGGCGTTCTCGGCTCTCGTATGACAGGCGCTGGCTTCGGGGGCTGTACCGTCTCACTTGTTCATGAAGATTATATTGACAATTTCATTAAGAGCGTAGGTGAGCAATACACGCAAGAAACGAGTCTTGTCCCGGCTTTCTATGTATGTGATATTGGCGATGGCGTTAAGGAGGTGCAGGCATCATGACAATACTTGTTACAGGAGGTGCAGGATATATCGGTTCCCACTGTGTAGCTGAGCTATTAAAGCATGATGAAGATGTAGTCATTATTGATAATCTTCAGCAAGGTCATCGGAATGCCATATTAGGAGGCAGACTCTATGTAGGTGATATCCGGGATCGTGCAATTATGGATCAGGTATTCACTGAGAATAAGATCGATGGTGTCATTCATTTTGCAGCAAATTCTCTCGTAGGAGCTAGTATGAAGGAGCCTTACGAATATTACCATAATAATGTGTATGGGAACTTATGTTTATTAGAGCAGATGAATCGATATGGTGTGAAGAATATTGTCTTCTCCTCAACTGCCGCAACCTACGGAGAGCCTGAGCAGGTTCCGATCGTTGAATCCGACCGAACATTACCTACAAGCACTTATGGTGAGACCAAGCTTGCGATGGAACGGATGATGCATTGGTTCGATATAGCCCATGGGATCAAGTATGTCGCGCTTCGCTACTTTAATGCAGCTGGAGCTCATGAGAATGGTAAGATCGGAGAGGATCACGATCCCGAAACTCATCTGATCCCACTCATACTCCAGGTACCGCTCGGTCAGCGCGAATACATATCCATCTATGGAAGTGATTACCCAACCAAGGATGGAACCTGTGTACGCGATTATCTACATGTCTCAGATCTAGCTAATGCGCACATTCTCGCTCTGAACAAATTACGTAACGGTGGACAAAGTGATGTATATAACCTGGGGAGTGGAAGCGGGTATTCCGTCCTAGAGATGGTTGAAGTTGCACGTAAGGTCACAGGCCATCCTATCCCGGCGGTAATCGTTGATCGTCGTGCAGGAGACCCTGCTGTCCTAATCGCATCCTCGGATAAGATTAAGAGGGAGCTCGGCTGGAACCCACACAAGGATAATGTGAATACTCTAGTTCAAGATGCATGGAATTGGCATAGCAAACATCCGAATGGTTATAGGGAGTGATCATCATAGATACGCAGATCAACATTCAATATGAAATCGAAAGATTAATAGCCTTCGCTGAAGAGAGAGGGCTCATCGAACAACTCGATGTAATTCCTTGTCGCAACGCACTGTTCGATCTATTCCAAGTATCGGAGCCGACTCTCCCTTCCATCAAGGAGCAATTACCACAATCAGTCGTGCCCATTCTAGAGAGAATGTTAGATTATGCAGTTCATTGTGATCTGCTCACACACAATAATACGACCTATCGTGATTTGATGGACGCTCGTATTATGGGGCTACTCATGCCCAGAGCATCTGAAACCTCAAGAAAGTTCTGGCAGCTTGCAGATACAGATTCGATCGAAACGGCAACGAATTACTTCTACCAACAATCCGTTAATTCGAACTATATTCGTGTCGATCGTATTCAGAAAAATCAATATTGGCTAACAGATACCGATTACGGTCAGCTTGAGATTACTGTAAATTTATCGAAGCCAGAGAAAAGCGTGCAGGAAATAGCTTTATTGAAGAATGCACCAGCAGGACAATATCCAAAGTGCTTATTATGTGAGGAGAATGTGGGCTACGCGGGAAGACTTAATCATCCAGCAAGGCAGAATCACCGTGTTATCCCCCTAACCTTGGATGATCAGTCGTGGTTCTTTCAATATTCCCCTTATGTTTACTACAATGAGCATAGTATTGTTATTAATAACAATCACGTACCGATGAAGATTGGGCCCTCTACCTTCCGTAGGCTGATTGCCTTTGTTGAGCAATTCCCTCATTACTTCATAGGCTCTAATGCTGACCTACCCATTGTCGGAGGATCCATATTAAACCATGACCATTTCCAAGCTGGACGGCATACATTCCCTATGGAACGTGCTCGTGATGAGCATGTATTCAACCATCCAGAATTCATGGATGTACAGGCAAGTATTATTAAGTGGCCTCTTTCCGTTGTACGACTTCGAAGTAGAAGCCAACAGCAATTACTTGCAGCTGCCGATCATATTTTTCATACTTGGAAAAGCTACAGTGATACTGTTAATGAGATTCTGTCCCACACTGACGATGGTTTCTCACAAACTTCTCATAACACGGTAACACCGATCGCACGTTACAATCAACAGGGTGAATATGAAATCGACTTAGTTCTGCGTAATAATCGTACCAATGAACAGTACCCGGAAGGGATCTTCCATCCTCACCGTCATCTACACCATATTAAGCATGAGAATATTGGATTGATTGAAGTTATGGGTCTTGCAGTTCTTCCAGGTAGGTTAAAGGAGGAGCTTTATGAGATCAGATTGATTCTGACAGGGGCTTCAGATCGTGTACGGGGTATTACTGATGAACCATCACATCTACTATACAAGCATAGCGTATGGATTGATGAATTGGTCAGTCGTCATGGGACAACACTAACTAACGAACGTGCCGAGCTTATCCTGCAGCAAGAAGTTGGCCACAAGTTCATGGAGGTCCTCATCGATGCAGGAGTTTACAAACGCGACGAGCAAGGTATAGAAGGCTTTCAGCAGTTTATGATACAATCAGGCTTTGCAGCTCGCTCATAGCCGCCATTTATCGAACGTCCATTTCGTGAATGCTAGTGTTTCTCTCGCTTTGTGATAAGGCATGTACATGACCTGTGAATTCATCACGCTCATATGGGGCTGCTCATAATCGAGAAATTCCGCGATATCAAGTGCTCGTGCACCGTGGTATGCATGGGTAATAATAATAGATGAGCTCCACCCTTCCTGCTCTATGATCTCTTGACTGAACAACAAGTTCTCATAAGTGCTTCTTGCCTCAGATTCAGACCGCAAATTCGTTAGTGGGATACCCTGTTCCTCCATGTAACGAATCATCCCTTCTGATTCTGGGACAGTAGCACCATTGCTATCTAGTCCTCCTGTAGCAATGATATAAGAACAATGACCCTCATCATATAGCGCAACCGCTACATTCAAGCGCTCCTGCAAAGCTGGGCTTGGCCTATCATTCCAGAGCGCTGCGCCTAATACAATACACACATCCGCTGGTTCGGAGCTTAGGGGCATCTCCTCAACGGAATGAATTCTCCATTGAATATAAGCTATCCAAGAAAGTCCCAGAATGACTACAATGATTAAGGGCTTTATGCACCTCTTCACCCAACGTTTTATCATGACTCTACCAGCTTGATTATGAATGTTAACTTTGTCAATAATTTCACTCCTCCGGCGCTACTAGAATAATTTTCCCATCCTCAAGTGAAACTTGGATTTTATTCTTGTTCTTAAGCCCGATAGATTCCAAGTAACCACTAGGAATCTGCAGCCGACCTGCTTTATCTAGCACAGCATACTCGATATGGGTTTCTTCCTCGTCAGAAGTAATGCCCTGCTCAAGCTCAGCAAGCTCATCCGCATACGATTTGCGGCGAATAAACTCGGATGACGTTTTCCCATCACGAATCGCAACTACGCGGTCTACCTTGCGAGCAACCTCAGGATCATGAGTTACAATTATGACCGTTAACCCCATACTACGATTTAGTTCACGGAACAGGTCTAGAATTTGCTCTGCCATAGCTGAGTCAACCGAACCCGTAGGTTCATCCGCTAATAGCAGCTTCGGTCGATTCGCTAAGGCTATGGCTATGGCTACACGCTGTTGTTCACCGCCTGAAAGCTCGCTAAGACGATTACGTGTCCTATGGCTTAACCCAACAGCCTCCAGAAGCTCTAATGCCCGTTCTCGCTTCCTGCGTCCCTGCAGTAGAATGGGGAGCTCCACATTCTCCATCGCTGTAAGATAAGGAATTAAATTCCTAGCGTTATTCTGCCATACGAATCCGACCGATTCACGCTTATACTTGACCAAATCTCGCTCAGTGAATTTCAGCATATCCTTGCCATCGACAATCAAATTTCCTGCAGAGGGTCGATCTAGACCACCTAGCATGTTAAGTAAGGTAGATTTGCCACTACCACTATTACCAATGATAGCCAATAACTCACCAGACTCGATATGTAAATCGAGCCCTTGCAACGCGACTACCTCAAGATCTGCAAGCTTATAGATCTTGACGAGATTATCACAATGAATCATCGGTTAATCCTCCCCTAATTTCACGGCTTGATGTATCTTAATACGTGACAGTAAGTATGCTAATATACCCAATCCGGTTGCAATCATGAGTGTAACGATGATGAACAGGCTTGTCGTATCCTGCGGATCGAATATGACCTGAAAAGGAGGAACCTGAGTCGTCGGATCGAACGACAGCTGGAAGAATGGAACGAACAATCGACTCGTTAAATTCCCATCTATTGCTCCAATGAGAAGAGCTGCTCCTGAGGTTAGAAGCTGTTCAGCAACGAGCATATAGATGAGCTGTCTGAATGAAATCCCCATCGCTCTGAATATACCAATCTGCAGTATCCGACCCTGGAGTGATAATATCCAATATAATAAGAAACCACAGAAGCTAATAATGATTGAGATAATAAAGCCTAATGTCATAACCCCATTAACCGCTAATTGAAAAGGATCGCTCTTCATATCATTAATTTGTTGTATAGTATCCTTATAGTTAGTCACATATATTTTCTGTTCCTCTATCGATTTAACGAATTCCTCCCTGCTCGCATCTGGCTTTAGCCTAAACCAATATTCATATGGCTCGACAGCTAGGAGTGTCTTGATTGTCGGCAAATGACCTACAATCATATGAGGTAATGGCTCTCCCGGTTTAGTAGGATTAGGCTGAAAGGTCGGAAAGTAATCGATAATACCATATACAATAAAGTTCCTAGGCTCAACCATATCCCAACCTATCGAGATAGGGTCGCCTGGCTTCAACCCCTCTTCATCCGCGATCGAACGTGAGATCAATACGGATGAAGCATCCGACGCAATCAGGTTCAGATAATCATTCATGTGATAGTCGAGAAGTCCGTTCTTAAACCATGCTGTCATTCCAAAATTATCGGTTTCGATCCCATAAAGCTTGGTGTCTATCACTGCATTAGCTGTCGAGAAGTAAGCATCCTCCTTAATGAATACCTTCGCATAATGCTCAACACCTGGAAGCTTGTTCAAGGCGTAATCGTATAACGGTTCAGTATATTGAATACGCTTCGGTGATAGTGCGGTCGATGCAGACGGTCCACCCGGAGGTGATGGTGGAGGTGCATCATTCTGCCAGAATGTCTTGAATACAATATCCGCACCATTCTGATACAGAATCTTGTCGTGATTGTTCTGATTCATTGTTCTTGCTGCACTTGCGCTGAAGAAGCCCGTTGCTAAAGTCATGACTAGGAATACCATCAGAAATTGATATTGCGTAGTAGATCTGCCCACTTGTATCAGTGTGGAATATAGAGAAGGCGGCCACCACTTCCTACCTACCCAGTATATGAATCTGATCAGATATGGGTAAATTCGCAAGGCTAACAATCCACAGCCAAGTATGAATAAAGCCGGTACTAGGAATAACAATGGATCAATAGTGAACTGAGTTGCATCCAAACCCGCAGAGGTCATATCCTTGATTCGACGATTGAATGACTGTAGTCCGTAAAGTGCAACGGCTACTAGTACAATATCCAGATAATAACGGTGCAAAAAAGATAACTTCATCTTACGCGCTAATTGTTGTTTATGACCTACAATAGTAGCTTTAGTAGCAATAAGAGCAGGAATCATGATCATCAACAAGCCTACTCCTAATGCATATGCACCATATATGTAGGCATCCTTATTCAGAGAGACATCCATTGCTGATCGCTGAACAAATTCAAGGAAGCCGTTCGAAGCTCCTAATACCTTAGTCAGTATTAATCCAATATAGGGTCCAATTGCGATTGCAATGAGCGATAGTAAAACTCCCTCGATGAAGAACGAGGTCATAATCTGTAGTCGGCTTGCACCCCGACTCCTTAAAACTGCAATTTCCGTCTTCTGTCTGTCTGTAATCAGATTAGCTACCATGTATAAGTAGAAGGCAAGCATAATCAATACCGGTACATTCATTGACCATAATAGCAGTCTTAGCTTCTGTTCACGCTCATCATAGCCCTTTAGCGTTGCTAAAGCTTCTGCTTTGGATATATTCGTTGACGCATTAGCACTCAGATGCCCCTTAATATAGGCGTTCGTTGCCATATAATCCTCAATATGATCAACCTTCATCTTGGAATAATCCAGTGCGAAGTACCAGCTTGAAGTTCGAATCGGGGATATCGTACCTTGCGTAATATCACGTTCAAATATATCAAATGGGATAATAAAGGATTGCTGATAGAATGTCATGTTCTTGTTCGACCAATAGAGAGAGTCAAAATCCTTCTTGTCTATGACCCCAACTGCCTTAACCTTAATATTCTGCTTGAGCAGCTTCTCATCTACAAATTCCATCTCATCATTAAGGACCATCGAAAGCTTAATCTGAGCATTAGCGACAATGAGTGCTTCATATACACCATTAACCGGCTGTTCCTTGGCAGGCAATCGACCATCCACTAGTCGGATATTATCCTCAAGATTCGTCAAGCCAACGATGTTTGCAAACCGTTTTATATCAGGATTGATTTTAGTAACATCTGTAGGAAGGAGCTTATACATGGGAGTGTATCGCTCTATAACAAACTCATGTACGGGAAGCTGGAAGCCAGTATCCTTTGCTTGATTCATTGCTCTATCTAATCTGGATAAACGTTCAGTTGGAGTTACTGTCCCACCAAGCGAATCTGAGAAGGTTACAGCAGCTGTATATCCTCCAGAATATATATTAGTTGTGAGCTGCTTCTGCTCCAGCTCCTTAATAAGCATGCGTTGAAGGATCGCATCAGTGTAGATAGGCATACTACTCACCATCGCTACAATGAGCACGAGCCCCATCAGAAGGCTCAATTCCAGCCACTTGTTCTTAACCATCTTGCGGAAAATCATGACGAGTAAAGCCACTTAAGGAAGCACCTCCAATTCGTAAGTCCGTTATATATTAGGGCAGAATGATTTGTTGACCTTCCTCGAGTCCATTCATAATCTCAACCTCTGTTACCGTTTTAATGCCGACTTCGACATCTAATTCAGTTATCCGCTCTCCATCAAGAAGCTGCACATAATTTCGGCCTAGGAATGTTCGCAGCGCTCGTGCAGGAAGAACTAGAACATTATCCTTCTTCTTCGTAACAATCATAATCTCGGCAAAGTCACCAATTTCAACCTGCTCAGGTACCTTCTCAAGCTCTAAGTACAATAATTTTGCATTCCTCTCTCTCTGCTGTTGATCCTGGGTTATTGGAGCAGTGGAGGGCGTTTGGGTAACTACCGCATTTATAGTCTCATCCTCCCATTCAATCTCAGCCTCCATACCGACCATTACGCTTGATAATTGTAAATCCGTTCCACCACTTTCATAGGCGACCCGTAGCTGTGTGATATCAGCAACGCTAACAAGAACGCGGTATGGCTCCACATAATCAGGCGGCTCAACATCAGCAACGAAGATCACTTGACCGTCCATCCCCGCCTTCAATTGGCGGCTTTGAAGCTTGTTGAGCGTGCGTTCGTATTGAATTTGTGCTATGTCGAGCTCTAGAAGCTTCAGCTTCATCTGAGCTTCATTCCGATCCAGCTTTGCAGTCTCAAGACCAACCTTGGCTTTCTCTACATCTAACTGCTTATACTTGATTTCGATATCTAGCCCTTCAACCTCTAATTGAATGAGGGGATCGCCCTTCTTCACAATATCTCCAGCCTTGACTAGAACCTGCTTGATCTTGCCTCCATCCTCCTTGAATTGATGGTAGACCACATTCACTGGCTCGAATGCTCCAAGTCCCTTTACTGAGCTTACGATGGATCCTTTTTTTGCCTCAACTGTCGTATAATTCTGCTTCACTGGCTTTACAAGGGGTGGTGCTAAGGGTTCCTCCTGCATTGGCAGTAAAGAACAGCCCGACATAATAAGAAGAGATAACGAGATAGACACCATATGTACTTTTGTCCAACTTTTATTAGCTTTAATCGACAATACGTCCATCCTCCAATGCATAAACTTGATCGACAATTTCCATAATCGCAGGATCATGTGTAGTCATAATAATCGTTATTCTTTCTTGTTGAACTAAGTCCTTGAACAGCTTCATAATTTGCAATCCCATCTTACTATCTAGTTCTGCAGTAGGCTCATCCGCTAATATTAGTTTTGGTCTATGAGCAATAGCTCGTGCTATTGCAACACGTTGCTGCTCGCCTCCAGATAGCTCATAGGGTCGATGCTTCATACGCGGCTTCAATCCAACGAAATCGAGCGCCTCCTCCGTTCGTTCCTTGTACAGATTAGATTCGATTCCTGCAATCCGCAAACCAAATTCTACATTCTCATATGCAGACATAAGTGGTACAAGCGCGAATGATTGGAAGATAAGTCCCATGTTCACTCGACGTACTTCATTCCTCTGATGCTCGGATAGATGACTAATTTCTTGGCCCATGAAGTATACGACACCTTCAGTTGGCTTATCTAATGCGCCTAACATATTGATCAACGTCGTTTTACCTGATCCTGATCTTCCCTTTAGCGCAACTAATCGACCAGCAGGTACGGAAAGATTAGCTCCTTTTAGCGCATGTACAGCGGAATCGCCCTTACCAAATATACGCTTTACACCAACCGTTCGAATAATCGGTTCGTTATGCTCCATTCCATCACATCCTATTACGGGTAATTAATAATAACTGTAACCGTTTTCTAAACATAAATACAGCCACCTTCTGTTAGATTAAGGGGCTATTTGTTCGATTTCCATGTATAATTCCGTTTTGTTTGCACAACCTGATTTAGAAGGGGGGAATACTTGCGATGGGTTTTTTCTATAATATGTTTACTGATATATTCACCGATCGACAGATACAGGTTCTAGAAAAAAAGATCACTGATGCTGAAACCGACGAAGAACGTGAAATGTACGAAAACGAGTTAAGTGAACGACAACGGCTGACAATTCATAGCGACTGGTTTTAAAGATATAAAGATAAGGCTGTCGCTGAAATGCCTGCGGCATCAATCCTAAATCATTGGAGCGTGACACTTATATGAGCGAAGATACGGATAAACCGGTACATGATCATCAACAAGACGACGAAGGTTTATCGAAAGTCACTAATTTTCTAAAAGAGCGAATAGGTAAAACAGACGCGCAAACATGGTATTATGATGCGGTTGAGGAATTTGTAGATGATAAGGGGAAGTAGCAAGCTTCCCTTTATATCTCTTGATGTCGTGGAGTGTATATTATTATTATGAATCCGCAGCCCCTTTCTGCATCTTAATAAAGGTGGCTATTTGTTCGACCATCGTACTCCTTAGGTGAGCAGCCAACAATCCGTCGAAATGTTCGGGCAAATGTCTTGCTATCTGCAAAACCAACGTCCTCAGCGATCTCATAAATTTTCTGATCTGCTGATTTTAACCGCTTACACGCTTCTTCAATCCGTATGCGTGTTAAAGTCTCGATTAAGGATTCTCCAACCTCTCGACTATACAGATCGCTTAGATAGCTTCTGCTTAAACGAACATGATCAGCAATATCTGTCGTTCCAATTGATTTCTGATAATTAAGTTTCATGTACTCCTTAGCCTTGCGAATGAACGGGTGGTTCGAGACAGCTGGGTGAGCGTCTTTCATCGAGCAATTCCAATATTCGAATACAGCTTCATGCAGCCAATCCATTAAGCGATCGATATGAAGGTTGGATTTGATTCGCTCCATGGACAGGTATTGCTGTTCATACTGTTCAATTCCTGCATAATTCTTATCACGTGCATAACCGATGATCAAGCCGATTGTCTCGAAGATAAAAGCTTGTAATCGTGTAAGATCAGGTCGTGTGCTCTCAATTACAGCAGCGAGTCTGTTCGTGTGATGCATGACACCCTCCCTATTATTGCCCATAACAGACTTCAGAATGTCATTCCGAATTTCCAATGCCGCAGGAAAATCAATAGGGATAAAAGGTGATGATTCACGAACAATTTGTGCAGCTGGGTCTGCATAGAAACGATAATGCATCTGAGAACGATGGAAGCCTACTCGATCCTTAAGCTGCTCTAACCTTATCATAGGAGGACCAATACATATGACATTATCAATTGGATTGATAACCTCCTCCGTATTCATCCAAGATAGGAACTGCTCTGCTTGTCTAGAGCTTTCTAGAAGAAATCCATCAGCTGTAAATGAGTGTACATATTCAATCAATACGAATCTTTCATTCGTATGGGTCTCTATCGATACGAAGAAGGGCGATTGATTATTAACGAAAGGTAATAAAGTATGAGCAGTGTTGGAGTAAATGAGCATAGAATATAACGAGCTGTCTCTAGTAAACAGTTCTTGTTCTATGTGTTCATCAACTATACCAAGCTCTAGAAACCTGCGAATTCTTGCTTCCAATTGGAAGGGCTTTGATTGTTCAAGCTGTATATTCAGCTGACGTATATGCTCATCTCGCTTACGCTCATTCATTAATTGACCGCCGATGTTGTTCAGAACCTTGATTAATTCCTCTGGCTCCATGGTTGGCTTAAGAATATAATCTCTAGCTCCAAGCTTCATCGCTTCCTTCACATAGCTGAAGTCGTCCAAACAGCTAAGCACGAGAACGCCTAAATCAGCTTGTAGCGCCTTCGCTCTGCGAATAAGCTCCAGTCCATCCATTCGCGGCATCCGAATATCTGTAACGAGAATATCCACTTGATGACGTCTTATTAAATCAATTGCTTCTTCACCGTCTGAAGCTTCTCCGATTAAGGTTAGACCATGAAGCTCCCAGTCAATTAATGTGCGCAGTCCAATACGAATAATTGGCTCATCATCAACAATAATGATATTCATATAATTAACCCTCACTTTGATGAATCGGTAATGATAAGCGGATCGTCGTTCCTTGATTAAGCTTACTGAATATTTGCATATTATAATCGGGACCGTAATACAGTCTTATTTTCTCCCTTATATGCATAAGTCCAATACCACTCAACCGCTCTTTAGCACCCTCACGCTTATTTGATTTATCTAGGATTAGTAGCTGCTCTTGATCCAAACCACGCCCATTATCTTCGACTTGACAGAACAACAAGTCTCGCTCAATCCAAGCACGAATGATAATTCGTTTATCCTCTTTGGTTGATTGCTCAAGTCCATGAATGATGGCATTCTCGACAAGCGGCTGAAGGATCATCTTAGGAACTAAGCACTGTGCAGCTAATGATTCGATAATGGTTTCCATTTGAATAGTTTCCCCGTATCGAAAGGTCTGGATGTCCATGTAATCCTTCACGAGACCAACCTCTTCACGCACCGTGATAAAGTCACCCTTCTTATTCAGACTCACCTGTAATAATCGAACTAATGCACTAACAACCTCGGAAATTTGTGGTGTCTTATGGATTTTGGCAACCCATTTAATCGTATTCAGTGTATTATACAGAAAATGGGGATTGAGTTGATACTGTAATGCCTCAAACTCCTTCTCCTTCTTGAGTGCTTCCTCAACCTTGACCTGCTTTATGACGTCTTCAAGTCTATTCAGCATTTGGTTATAGCTTTCACCTAATTCATCGATATCCTGTGAGCTCTTATAGGTCCAATACGCCTTTAAATCACCAAGCTCGGCACGCTTCATCAGACTACGCAAGTATTGTAAGGGTCTGGTCAGAATCCGTGAGAATATAAGTGCACCAATAATTGACAAAATGAGTAGTGAAGGTGTAATAATGATGGCAATGATCGTTAATCTCGATTGGTATACCGCATATCTTACATTTAACACACTTGATTTAAACAACCAATTGTCAGCGACTGCTCGAACGATCCTCTCACTCTGGAAATGCTCATCCTCTCTATTGAAGCGAGGATCGATGTACTCGAATAATGTATTCCCCATTGAATCGCTTATTGTGATTTCCGATGGATAATCAAGTACATTCATTCTAGAGACAATCGGCCTAAGATCAATAATCATAATCACATGACCTAGTACGTTCTCTGAATTCCTCTCATATAAGGGTGCAATGTATCGAATGAGCCCATCTTCTCCATTAGAGGTAGTTATCTGGTCAATCCGTTTATCTTTACTGTTGAATAGAGGCTGTTCAAGCTGAAGTATACTCGAATCCCCGCAGACAGAGGTGTTAGATCGATAGAATGAGAAGCATATATCGGAGCTCTGCAAGCTGCCAATCCTCCACAAGGGAATCATACTATGCAAGTAAGGAAGAAGCTCACCCTCGGTCGTTGTAAAAGGAACAGTCGTATCGCCCAGCAAGCGCTGCACCTCAGCATCATTATTGATAGCCAACGCTTTCTTCTCAAGCTGCCTAATCTCGAGCTCAAGCTGTGCAACAACGGTTTCCTGAGATTGGTTAACTTGATGCGCTAATTCTGTGCGTGAAGCCGATATCGCTTGGAAATGGAAATAAACAATGGTACATAAGATTGGTACTAAACCAAATACTATCAAATATAACATAACGCGGAGCTGAAGCTTGCGAAAAGGAACATTACGAATCCACGCTAACCTTTTTCTCATAATCCACCACATCTATAAGTTTATAGATTATATATTCGACAAATCGCCCAGAACTCCTACATCTACAGACATGGAAAAAATGATCTTCCCAGGCATGCAGCCGCCTTAGGAAGACCATTAGCTTCAAACAATGATATGTGTTTATATACCGTTAATTCATCATATTATTGGTACTTCGGAAGCCAATCCCCATGCGCTTCTATCAAATCATCACACATGGATTTAATATCATCAAGTGAAAGCTCAGCTGCCGTATGCGGATCCAGCATCGCAGCGTGATAAATATGCTCCTTCTTACCTGTAATTGCAGCTTCGATGGTCAGCAGCTGTGTGTTGATGTTCGTGCGATTAAGAGCTGCAAGCTGTGGCGGCAGATTGCCAATATACGTAGGGTTAACGCCACTGCGATCAACAAGACAAGGAACCTCCACGCATGCTTCGCGTGGCAAATTTGTGATTAGGTCGGTATTCATCACATTCCCACCAATCTTATATGGCACATCCGTCTCAATGGCTTCCATAATGAAGGAGGCATATTCATGAGTGCGTTCATGTGCAAGATTAGTGTCATTCACCAATTGCTCACGCATGCTCTTCCACTTGCCAATCTGTTCGATGCAGCGTCGTGGATATTCATCAAGTGGGATATTCCATTTCTCGATAAGCTCCGGATACTTGTTCTTGATGAAATATGGATGATACTCCGCAGTATGCTCAGACGATTCTGTATTGTAATAGCCGAACTTCAGCATCATCTCAAATCGGACCATGTCATTATGCTTCTCATGCTGCTGCTCTGCCGCACGTTTCTTAATTTCTGGATATAGATCAACACCATCTTTCGTCACTTCTAGAAGCCACGCCATGTGGTTGATTCCCGCAATCTTCGTCTTGACCCCCTCTGTGTCTAAACCAAGCTGCTTGAACATGTGGGGTACACAGGTTTGTACGCTATGGCACAGGCCAACCGTCTTCACTCCGCCATACGTATTCAGAACATTCGTCAGTACCGCCATTGGATTCGTATAGTTCAAGAATAATGCATCTGGGCACACCTCGCGAATATCAGCAGCGAAATCGAGCACAACAGGAATTGTGCGAAGGTTTCGGAAGATACCTCCAATTCCAATCGTATCAGCAATCGTCTGCCTTAAACCATACTTCTTCGGAATCTCAAAGTCGGTAATCGTACAAGGGTCGTATCCACCAACCTGAATGGCATTAACGACATACTTAGCTCCACGAAGGGCATCCTTACGATTGGAGAATGATTTGACAACACATGTGCTTCCAGAAGTTTTCTTGATGTTATTCAGCATATTCTCTGAATCCTGCAATCGAACAGGATCGATATCGAATAGTGCAATTTCAAAGCCCTGCAAGGCAGGTGTTAACATGACGTCACCAAGTACGTTCTTAGCAAAAACTGTGCTTCCAGCACCTAAAAAGGTTATTTTGGACAAGATGAGAGCCTCCTAGTAGTTATGAATGAATACTACCATTACTATAATGCACGTGATTATAAATGAGTATGGAGTGAACAAGTTACTATATGGACATTTGTCGTTTTTTTGCTAAAATAGTAGTGAGAAATTAAAGGCAGGTGCTCGAATGATACAAGAACATGATTATATATCCACTGGTATGAATTCCTCGCCCGCTGACGGTGAGCTGTCCGTGCTGTTCAGTGGAGAAGGACAGACACAAGGCTTACATGGTATCGGACCTGCCATTCATGATTATTATCTCATTCATACGGTATTGGGGGGCAAGGGTGAATTCCTCATACGTGATAAAAAATACGACTGCGGCATCGGTGACACCTTCATCATATTCCCAGGCGAGATATTCTCTTATCAAGCAGATGAGCTTCAGCCATGGCACTATGTATGGGTTAGCTTTATTGGGTATGGGGCGGCAGAGCTGATGAACACTTTGGGAGTTTCACCAGAACAACCAATCATCCCAGCATGCCTAAACCCCAGAATACGAAGCTATTATAAGCAGCTACATGACTGCTTCAAATCGAATAACCCTCCGGAATTGTCTAATCTCGAGGCAGGGGGCTGGGTTCGACTGCTCTTACAGCAATTTGGGCTTGCTCAACAAAAGCTTGAAGATATTAAACCAACTCTAGATATCTCCATAGATCGAGTTGTTAAGCAGGCAGTACAATACTTGACGCTACAGTTTACCCAACCCATATCGATCGAACACATGTCTACGGAATTAGGATACCACCGCTCACACCTCTGCAAGCTATTCAGACAAGCAACGGGTCATTCGCCAATGCAGTATCTGCTTAAGATACGGATGCAACGAGCTGAGCTGCTACTCGCCACCCCAATGAATATCGACCAGGTCGCTTCTTCAGTCGGGTATAATGATGCATTGTACTTCTCCAAGAAGTTTCGCAAATGGCGTGGGCAATCCCCATCTGAATATAGAAATACGCTCCGAAACATCTCGGAGCGTTAATAGGTTTGATTTGATTATTGTCTAGGCAATCACAACTTCTCTTCTCTCAGTACTTATCCAAATCAATCCCGCGGCCATACACACCGCACCGACAATCTGCCACAGCGAGATAACTTCATCGAAGAAGAAAAAGCCGGTGATCACCGCCGCTGCGGGAACCACATATCGGAAGAAATTAGCCCTCGTCGCACCAATCTTGTACATGCAGGCATTCCATACTACAAAGGCGAATACCGTACATAGGATGACATTATAGAATATCGCAGAATAATCTCCGAATTCTAGCGCTGACCAAGCGACCTTCCCCCAGCTCCCCATCGTAACTGGAATCATGAATATAGTTCCGAAGAGTATATACCAGGTACTGACCCTTAGAGCTGAGTATTGCTTCATTAACGGCATACAAGCGAGATTGAACAGCGCTCCTATTGTACTTACTCCCAAGGCTAGCAGGTTACCAATCATATGTTCAGACGAAAGATTGAAGCCTTCTCCGCCGCCTATAATAATGAAGGTAACACCCACCATTGCGAATACCCCACCGATTGCTAGACGACTTGAGAAGCCCTCTCTAACAAAAAGTGGTGCGAATAAAGCTGCAAAAATCGGCCAAGGGGCTACGTTGAGTAAAGAAGAATTCGCCAGTGTTGTAAACTTGATCGAATACATAACCGCGATTTCAAGACCCGTTACCCCAACCAAACCAATGACCATAAGCTTCAATACAACCTTCCAAGGAATGCCTATACTGCCCTCCCTTATTAAGAGGATTAAGAAGAAGAAGGGTACCGCTAATCCAAAACGAAGGAATGTGAATAAGGCGGGATCGAATGTCTCCATTGCAGAACGTGATACGCCAAAATTAGCACCCCACAAAATTGATACTAGAATGAGTCCTCCGTAATAAAGCCACCTGTTGTCCATACTGGTATGTCTCTGCCCCATTCTATGTTTATAGTTTCTTGAATCCAAGCTTATTATCTAACATAAAGCATACTATGGCAATAGTGGTAGAAGATTATCCAGCTCGGCATCCTCCGTCTCCCCTTCAGCCGGGGGCACATCTCCTGGATCCGTTCCTGGATCCGTCCCTGGGTCTGTTCCTGGGTCTGCTTCCGGATCCGACCCTTGACCTGTCCCAGGATCTGTTCCATTACCACTTCCATTGCCATTGCCATTGTTATTGCCATTGCCATTGCCGTTTCCGTTTCCGTTTCCGTTACTAGTCTCTCCATCTAGATCTTCTTCAGCTGGGATAACGACTTCTATAATATTAGAGGCCTCGCTTTCAAGCTCAAGCTCTGGATCGGATACAGTGACATAATACTCATAGGTCTCGCCAGGTTTAATATTGAAATCCTGAACAGAGGTTAATCTGGTCGTTAACAATAATCCGAACGGTTCTGTTGTCGATTTACGATATAATTTATATTCAAGTTCCCCTTCAAGAGCAGTCCAATTGATTCTAATTTCTGAGGTGTCCGCTATATATTCAGCACTAACGTCGGAAACTGGATCGAGCGAAACCTTTATGGGAGGGACATCCTTAATCCCTTTAGGCTTTTTGAAAGCCGATGGTTCACTTCCTTCCAATGCTTTCGTCATCACATACGAGAATAATGCCGCAGTTTTGCCACTGGATTCTGAGAGGATGTGCTCCTTATTCGTATCAGCAAACCCCATCCAGACAGCTGCTGAATATTGAGCCGTATATCCAACAAACCAGATATCGCGGTTTCCAGACACACCTTTAATTCCCGACTGTGTCGTACCCGTTTTACCAGCGACCTGATGATTTTTCACCTTGGCCTTTGTTCCAGTACCACCATCAACTACACCCTTTAAGAGCAACGTAGTATACCAGGCAGTTTGTTCGCTCATTACCTCTTCATCATCTGGTTCAAAGGTGTATATTTCTTTATTATTCTTATCTTTAATGCTGACAATTGTGTGTGTAGTATGAAGAGTTCCATTATCGGCAAAAGCACTATAGGCTCTAGCC
>DFXU01000087.1 GCA_002383285.1 Caryophanales bacterium UBA4100 | reverse complement strand
CTGATAGTCTGTTCTGATAGTCTGTACAAACAAAAACAAAGACCGTGGATACATTGATCCGCGGTCTTTGTTATCAGCTCACATGCTGGCATATACAGCTTGAAGCACCTGATGTGATGGGTTACCATTCAAATTTTTCGGTAGGATTCTCGTAGAATCAAAATTCATTTCCTGGGATACGATTGTAGTTAAATTCTTCTCACCCGTAAGAATGATTTCATCCCACATATTCTGCTTACCATGCTTCTCAAGTATTGGACATAAGCCCTTAAGCCAGCGTACACGATTTTCCTCAAACCGATCGTTATACCGTTCCTTATGACTAGATCCTGACGCAACACGATTAGCATGAGCTATTCCTTTAAATTCCCGCCAATCCTCTTGCTCTAAGTCCCATTCATACTCCCATTTCTGTTCCATCTCACCAAGAAAGCTACTTGTAACAGTAACTTCTTCACCACCCACCTGAACAATGCCGATCGGTGGGTATACGTTCATTAATTCATGCAATTCCTCGAGGTGCAGTCTGTCCTCCCAGTAGAAAGCATTCGTGACAGGCACCTGCAGCTTCTCAAAGAATAGTAATCCTGACGCAGCACCTGCAATAAGTACCCAGCTTCTCTTCATATCCAAGATGTTGTCATCAATCGTTCTCTCAACTAATTGCTGAAGCTGTTGATACTGCCTGATCTGTTCCTTACCGCCTTCGGCTTCTGAATATTCACCAAGACGTTTCAGACCGTTCTTCATACGAGTTTTCCAAGCATCCTGTTTGCTCCCATTAGGTTCGGTATTCATGTAGATTGTTAATAACCGACCTTCCTGCGCAATGTCCAACTGACTCAATTTCACAATCTGATCTTTTATCTTCAAAAATGACTACCTCCTTTGTTTTCCCGAAAGAGAATTCTCGAGAAGAGTCACTCTATTATAGCATAGATATTTGATAGGTTCAGGGACTCGTCAACCCACATGCTACGGTTTACTAGTATCTCCGACTCCCGTATTCTATTATTAACCCGTATATGCGACTTGCATATCTACGATTTTCCAGTATCTTTGACTATTGTGGCGGAATATTGCGAGATGCCGATGTGAGCGCTTCTGCTTCTAGAATAGAGTACGAGAGACAACGAGAAGTCTTCATAGCCCAGTTGTCCCTCCTAGGAGAATCCCCTACACTTATACTTATCACCCCAAAAGGAGGAATGAACAATGAGTCATCCAAGTCATGTCATTGAACAAACCAAAGTTCTGACGGTGAACAATGTTCTAGAGGTTCGAGAGAAGCTCGAAGAATTGGTGAACGAAGGCTATGCCAAAGGCAATTTATTCGTTATTGCGCACGATGAACGTAGAACAGACCATATCAGCGAGCATACCGATGCAACGAAGATTGGTATCCTAGAAGAGGGACCGATCACAGCGATTGCCAATCTGTTTCGATCCAAGGGAGACGAGCTACGAGCCAAGCTACGTAGCGTTGGTATAAGCGAGGAGCATGCAGAACAGTTAGAGCGTGAGCTGGACAAGGGACTGGTAGTCATTGTCGCTTGGGGCGGCATCTCCTACCATCTGAATGAATATGATCCCAAGATCACGTACTACTGGCCTTGGATATAGAAGGACAACACACTGTAGACCGGCCAAGTTGGCCGGTCTACAGTGTATGCTACCAAACTCTGCCGAACACTTGCAATTGTGGAGTTAGTCGGGAAATGGGTGTAGTGTAGGTATAACCCCTTCTCGAGTGGCTAGTTTCAGATCAAATGATCATCTTCAACCGTATAGCCACATTAGGAGTGGTTAATTGAACCATTCCGCAGCACAGTCGCTCAATACATACATTTAACCACTCGATATAACGTTACGCTTGATTGTGCTGCAACTTTCTAAGGTTTAGCCACTCGATATAATGTTAAATCATCAACAAGCCTATGGTCCCGGCCAAATACATTCGTTTGCCAGGACGCATCTGAATAAACTTAAGATAAAACTTATAAATTTAGATTATTAATGTACATTCCTTACCACAAGCGTAAACCTTAACTCCCTTCATGTCACCATAGAGAACCTTAACCTCCATTTCAAATTCCCCTTCCTGATTCTTCCTTTGGGAGTAAGTACCCCAAGCAAGACCGGTGCTCCAGAATGAGGTGAATCGATCTTGATAAATTACTGGCGTAAATTCCATTGTGCGCTGCACCATATCATACTTGAAGCCGCTTAATGCAATGAGTAAACCCCAGCTGGACATCGAACGAGCATAGTGGTGCCCGCATTCCACTTCGTCCCATGGATTACGCCGAATTCCGTCATGCCGATCACGAAGTGCCTTTACGATCGTTAGTCCTTCATCGAGGAAGCCTTCATATATGAGATGTGTCGCTACATGATATTCTATGCCAGTCCAGACCTCATCGGAGTAGACGAAGGGAAGTCGTGGACGGCCTCCATCTGGCCATGAACATAGCAATAATCCTTTTTCATCATTCAGAACATACACACGCTGGCAATTGGCATGATTGGAGAAATCCTCCTTAAAGTTATGCTTGAAGATTGCCCCTACCGCACTCTTCACCTTATCCTGTGGGAGCAAATAACCGAGACCATACAGGTGAGCTAGCTGCTGACCTAGCATCTGATCCGATAGGCAGCCTATTCCATGCTGGTACTTGTATGTATCAACATCCTCTAATATCTGTACATAGTACTCGCCATTCCACATTAATTCATCAAGCCGCTGTGAGCTTTGGTCAAAGACTTCACGGTATTGATTCGCAGTGTCCCCATCCCCAAGATGCTTGGCCATTTCTTCTCCTGCCCGTAAAGCACCGAGGAAGAAAATCCCGGTCAATGGATTGGGTCCATAGAACTCAATATCATACGTATTGTGTTGAACGCCATCGAAGACCATGTCTCCATCCGTATCCCAATGAATCAACGCATATTTAAGCGTCTTCTTGATCGAAGGCCATATCTCTAGTAGAAAGTCATTGTCCCCAGACAGCTTCCATTCTCTGTAAGCACGCATAATCGTACCCATCTGCCCATCCGCCGCGGCAGGTGCAGTTTGCCCATGCCATATCCATTCCGTATCGAACAGTTTCAGCGCACGGAAATCCATCTTCCCATCCTCGTGAACTTCCTCTAAGTATTCAGTTCGCCTCATATTCTGTTCTAACGTTGGGAATAGAAAGGCCGCTGTTTGCGCATAGTTCCATACATGCGTGCAGTTCCCATCACAGCAGCCCCCATCATCAAAGCAGCCCTCATAGCCTAAGAACCTCCCATTCTCTAGCCAGAAACAGGTTGTGCTCCGAATGACAGTTATATTGGAGGACAGGGCGTCAAGAACATAATCTGGTAGAGTGCTACCAAACAAGGCACTATGGAATAGATACGTCTCCTTCTCCAATCGTTCTGAATGATGTACTAGGTATTCTGCGACCGCCCATGAGCTATCATAGAAATTGGAATAATGATTTTTTGCGACTTTCCTTCCATCCTCCTTCACACTGACGGACTCACTCCAGCCATTGATCCGATTCGGGAAATACCAGGTTAGTATGAAGCGAATTTCTTTCGTTTCCCCTGGAGCGATTGTTTCGCACACACCTAAAGAGCCCGTATCCGTATTTCTATCATCTGACGGTGTAGTATATCCGAGATCCTCGAGCCTACCGTCATCAGTGAAGTCATTCCAGAACTCCTGAAGGAAGTCGAACCAAGCACCACGCAGCCAGGCTGTTTTATAGGTAGTATGCTCATTCGTAGTAACTAGAGACATATTCCCATACTTCAAATCCGTTATCGCATATTTTTGAGAATGAAGGAACAGACCGCTAACCCCATTATTTTGCTTAAATTCGTTAATGTTCTGTCCCGAGCTCGATAGCTTCAAATTACCAAAGGGATCATAGTCGACGCCACCTATTGGATTGATAAGGGATCCTGCCAGCGTAATGTCCACCGATCGATCCGAGATATTCGTAACCCGATATGTGATTACAGCACCTGGGATTCCAGAATCATTGGCGTTAAGTGGAATGAACGGTGTATAAGCCTCCAACGAAACCTGTACAGGCATATCTGAATCCTCAAACTCTACCCGAACGATGGGATACTCACCGCACATACTTGAAGCTTGCATCCGAGGAAGTCCGGCTCCCGTAGCTGGATGGTAACCATGTGATAAGCTGTGTGGAGGATTAATCTTGGATTCTAGAACCTTAGCAATTGCATCCTGCCCTTCTTCCTTAGCCCATATGGCAAAGAAGGTATTTGGCAGATTACAGCCCTTTCCGGGACGATTAAAAATTTCCCAATCCCTTAGCTCACCACGACTACCAAGGGATACATTACCTGTACCTATGCCTCCTAATAGAAAAGCTGCCTCCGAGGCCTGCCCGGAAAACGTCCTTTGAGGATCCGTATTATACAATTGCTTGTGTGAGAATACCATATACTCCAGCTCCTTTAATTCGGTTGAACAGTTATGGATTGATCATTATAGAATGCTCTAGCATACGCCTAGGTGCATTCGATCATGATCGAGCGATGGCCTTATTCTAATTACGTTTATGCGCCTTATGAGGAACGACATCACCTGTTTCCTGGTAGAAGGTCAACAGTCGATCCTTCAAAGTCAACAATACCTCAGCTAGAGTAGGATCATCAATACGATTCACGAGCTCATGCGGATCTTGATTCAGATCATATAATTCATCCATTTCATATAGTCTTCGTACGTATTTGTAGTCCTTCGTGCGACACATTACTGCTTTCGTATGCTCAGGTCCCTCTCCCCACTGATAGCTGAGTCTCGGGTAATATAGGAAATCAGAGTCGGTAGGTCCATCCATCTCCTTACAGTGATCCTCGCCATGTATCCGGCCCCCTTCACAGAACACCGCATCACGGTGTAACCCGGTTTCTCCAGCAATAAGCGGTAACAGCGAGCGTCCGAAGTGAGTATGCTGCGGCTTTAAACCTAGCAAAGCTTCAACGGTTGCTGGGAAGTCGATTAGCTCTATCATCGCATCGTTGATCCCAGGCTCTATTGAAGCTCCCTTGGGTGGTTTAACGACAAACGGAACTCGGGTCAGACAGTCCTCGAACGTATTCTGCGTCTTCTCAACAAGCCCGTAATCACCGGTAAAGTCCCCATGGTCTGAGAAGAAGAATACAGCGGTTTCATCATAAATCCCTGTTTCACGCAGGGCATCCATAACCATTCCAAATTGATGATCTACTCGAGCGCACATCCCGTAATATACAGCCCTCAGCTCTGCCCATCGTTCTTCCGACCAGCCTTGCAAATTCTGCTTCTCATGAATGCCCTTTAGCATACTAGGCTTTCCATGCCATCCTTCTGGAGCAAGAATGCGTTCGGGCAGCATAGATCGGTCAATCATGCTGTACCACGGGTCTTCCACTCCATATGGCGGATGCGGATACTCTAGTGGTAGATATATGCATAGAGGCTTATCCTCGGGTACATGCTTGATTTGCTCAATCGCTCCAAGCACATTCGCCCAATCACTGTCATAAAATTCACTATCTTGCTTAGAGGACCCCAGCTTGCCTGCATAGAAGGAGAAGTAATTATCGCTGTCAGAGCTGCCTCTCCACGATTGATTCTGATGCGTTCCTGGAGGGGGAGATCGATCCGGTTTATATTTAACATCACAATATTCGCCATATCCATTCTCCGCTGGGACAAGGTCGTTCTTGCCACCCCACCACACATGGTAACCTTCATCCTTCAACGTCTTTAATAGCACAGGCTCATCCGGATTCATCATATGAAACATGGTTCGATGACCGCGTACATGTGGGTACCAGCCACTCATAAAGGAGCAACGGCTTGGTGTGCATACTGGATTCTGGCAGTAAGCTTGACTGAATGACACTGCATCCTTCTGAATGATTTGATCGAGATTCGGAGTAACAGCAGCGGGATTCCCCAGATGGATGCAGTGTCATTC
>DFXU01000017.1 GCA_002383285.1 Caryophanales bacterium UBA4100 | reverse complement strand
CATTGCAGTATGACGCCCAATATCGTAGAACTGTACAACCATATTATCCACAGAGAAAAGAATGGCATTATGAACCCCACCCGTCGTACGGTGAACAGATGATAGGCTCGTAAGCGTGTCCATACTCTCTAAGCACTGAATGGGATCTATTAGCAGGTCTGAGTGCAAGGGTTTTGTAGTCATCGCATCACTCTGAAAGTAGAAGGATTGTCGGCTCTTACCACAGCACGATGAGATACGACGCTTGGAGAATAACGCTGGATCAATAGACGATCTCTGATGAAGATCCACATAAGCAATTCCCTGAGCACTGTCGATACTGAGCGCTTTGACATCGTTGTAAGATTGAATCATTCCCTCTGATGCAAGAAATCCTACGATAAGCTCTGTCAAATTAGCTGGTGTACACACTATTGTAGCAAATTCATCGTCATGAACGAATATCGTTAATGGATATTCATTGGCTACTTCAGCCTCCATAGCTTGGAATGAGCCGTTCTTATAGGTGTTGATATACTGGTTTTGAGTAACGCTAAGCTCCTTCATGCTCAACCTCTTCCATCCTTAATACTTCCTAATCCATTATAAGTAATTTCCACACGACTTGTCATCCTTGGGGAGTAGGCGATTATGAGGATAAGGATAATACAAAAAATAAAATTCTGATTATTGTGTTTAGTCTCGCAACTAATGCCGATTACTGAAGTATAATCATGCATAAGAACGATCAACACATGGAGGTTTGAGGATAATGAAAGTCAATAGATTGCTTACTCTCATATTGGTATTCACATTATTAGGTGCTGCTACCGTATTTGCAGATACCGTTTATAAGAATTATACGGCTAAGAAGCTGTCCATTAAAGTGAATGGAACTACACTAGATTCCTATGGACTCGAAGTAGACATTAACATAAGCGATTCAGGGATTGAGACGAAGACGATGGTTCCGCTGGAGGAACTTATTAAATCCATTGGTGGAATTGTTAGTGTAGATAATAATGAGGTTAATATCAACAAGCCGAATGTTCAATTATCTCTCCATCAGAAGGATAATTGGTTACCATACGGTTCATTCTCGAAAGGTGTGAAGTATGATTTATACTTATTCACTCAAATTGACAGCCTATATACGAATATCTCATCACTAAAGGCAACCGTAGTAGATCCATTCGGTGCTGAGGTGGCCAGTGTCGTAGAGACGAAATTAGATCAGAGTCCAGAAAGCTTTCATTATATGTTTAAATCGATGTCCGTGTTCTTTAAGTACAACGGTAAGTACACAGTTAACCTTTATATGAAGGAAGACAGCAAGAAGGATTATGTGAAGATATCACAAATTGTTGTTAAATCTACAACTGAAACTAAGAAGTAAACGGATATAGAAGAAGCCGTCCTGATGGGCGGCTTCTTCTATATCCCAAACCTCTAGTTTGACCCATATTTCAATCCATGTTACTATACCTGAAAAGCAGACTATGAAGAAGAGAGGTCTTAAGAGATGACAGATAAGCATGAGCACGTACATGGACCCGATTGTGACCACGACCATGAAGAAGATGAAGGTGTAATTATTGTCTCCGATGAGGATGGCAACGAGCATGAGCTAGTAATGGTTTACACTTTCCAGATGGATGAGCAGGCCTATGCCGTGTTATTAGATAGGAATGATCCTGAAGCAGATGGATACATATACCGCATAGTGGAAGAGGATGACTCCGCTGTTCTAGTTGATATCGAGGATGAAGAGGAATGGGAACGAGCAGCAACAATCTATAATGAATTAGTAGCAAACGAAGTTAACGAGTAATGCTGATAATAAAAGCCTCCAACATCACTTCACAGTGGTTTTGGAGGCTTTTTTATGCTCGTATTTGAATTCATAAGGTTTACTTACGTGGATTGAAGTACATAATTCTACCATTGAATAATTGAACCTCTGCCTTATAAGTCTTACCTAAGTACTTGCAGAATTCATTACCCTTGGCTTTATCACCGATCGTACTCCCCTTAGGAAGAATAACTTGAATAGTGCAGGTTTCAGGAGTATCGTTCTCTATACCAATAGCAATATAACGATATAACGGTTCGTTACCCTTCAAGTAAAACCATTGATCTTCACCATCTGGTTTCTGTTCAATCGAATAGGGGAATGCAGCATCTGCATAACTCCAGTCTAATTGAGCGCCGGTTTGAGCAAATTGTTCCTTATAATGATTAAGCTGTGTCTTAAGGTCATCGAGCGTGACTGACTGGACAACGGAAGTCCCGACTAATTTAATAAAAGCTTGCTGACTCATTCATTACACCTACCTTGTTGACATCGATTCGTAGCTTTATTATCCAAAGTTCATCATAGCATGGTGAATAATGTTTGACAATAAGCACGTCAATATTAAGAAATGGCGTGCTCCTCAACGATAACCTTCACATACCTCATCGTCTTATCTTCTGGTCCTTGAACAGGTAATCCCACCTCAAGATGCTCGACAATGTAATCAATATTGTCCTGTGTGATGACCTCACCTGGTAGAAGGATGGGGATCCCTGGTGGATATACGAATATGAATTCAGCAATAATCCGTCCTGCTGCCTTAGTGAATTCTACAATTTCTGTCTCTGCGTAGAACGCATCACGAGGTGAGAGAGAAAGGTGTGGGATCTCGGGAATCTTCACGACGACCTCAGTAGATTGATCATGCTCGATATGACGATCAGAGAGCTCTCTCAATGCAGTAATGAGAGTATCGATCGATTCTTCAGTGTCCCCTGGGGAGATAATACATAGAATGTTGTACATATCACTGAGCTCGATCTCAATGTTATAATGCTCTCTAAGCCATAGCTCAGCTTCATAGCCGTTAATACCAAGCTTAAGTATGTGAATGGTTAATTTGGTCGGATCATAATCGTAAGTAGCTTCACCTCCGAGGATATCCTCACCAAAGCAATATAATCCACGGATTTGGTTAATCTCTACACGAGCTCTGTTTGCTCTCTGAATGGCCTTCTCTGCCAGCTCCTTACCATGTAGAGCAAGCTGCTTTCTGGCTGTGTCCAATGAGGCTAGCAGAATGTACGATGTTGAAGTCGTTGTCAGCATACTAATGATCGATTGAACCCGTGCGGGACTAACACGATTTCCGCGTACATTCAGCACGGAGCTCTGTGTCAATGATCCGCCTAGCTTATGTACGCTCGTTGCGGCTAGGTCAGCACCTGCTTGCATTGCAGATAAAGGAAGATTATCATGGAAATGTATGTGAACACCATGTGCTTCATCAACTAATACAGGAATATCATAGCTATGTGAGAGATCTACGATTTCCTTCAGATTCGTGCTTATCCCATAATAGGTTGGATTAATGACCAGTACAGCTTTGGCATCAGGATGCTTCTCTAGCGCTCGCCGTATAGCATTCGTTGTTACACCATGAGCTATGCCTAACTTCGTATCCATAACGGGTGATATGAAGATAGGTCTTGCTCCAGCGAATATAATCGCTGACATAATGGATTTGTGAACATTACGAGGCACGATAATCTTATCACCAGGTGAACAGACCGTGAGTATCATAGTCATGATTGCTCCGCTAGTACCTTGCACCGAGAAGAAGGTATGGTCTGCACCGAACGCATCTGCCGCTAATTCTTGCGCATCCTTAATAATTCCCGAAGGGCGATGCAGATCGTCAAGAGGTGCAATATTGATCAGATCAATGGACAAGGCGTTATCGCCGATAAATTTACGGAAATCACTATCCATCCCTAGACCCTTCTTATGACCCGGTATATGGAATTGTAAAGGGTTTTTATTAGCATGCTCGACGAGTGCTGTGAATAGTGGTGTGAGTTGTTGGTTCAATGGATACAATCCTTCCTGTGCCTATCTTAATTACTTTATGAGTATATCAAAATTAGATGGAGTTGCAACAGCTCTGACTTAATCGAATGATCATAGGCGGTGTATGATGGAAATAATAAAAAAATTGATCGATGTGCGCCACGCATTTCGCACGCTTAACCCCTTTGTAGTGAAGCTGCTTCTGATTATGTTTTTCGTAGAATTTGTAAAGGGTGCTTTATTGATAACGATTCTTCCAGTGTATATGGGCACGGTATTGGGTTTGTCGGCATTCGCAATCGGCTGGTCCTTGTCCTTACAATACATAGGTGATAATATGTTTCGAAGCCCTGTTGGATGGTTTATTGATCGATTCGGATACCGCTGGTGTATGCTNNATCATCTTATCCACCCAGGATCAATTGACATGGATCATTGTGGCTAGTATCCTGCTTGGCATAGGAACCTCGCCTTTATGGCCGGCGGTTATCTCAGGTGCAACTGAAGCGGTTGGCGATCAAGGTAAGGGTACTGTGATGAGTATTATCTACTTGGCCTGGCTTACTGGTGTCGGATTAGGTCCTGTTATCATCAATATCTTTATTCATCACTCTTACTCGTCGGCATTTACCTTGCTTATTTGTATTATGATCGGGGTCATTGTCGTTGCGATATTACTACCAAGTAAGCACAATAAGACCAATGCTACCCCAACCACACACAATAAGGCCAAAGGGAGCAGGTTAGTAAGAATTCAGCGGTATTTCTATGAAATACGTCGTTCTTTGAATGTGAGTAGATGGTTTTATCCTGCGTTATTCGCTCAAACCTTTGCGTTAGGTCTGCTTACTCCTGTACTGATCTTGTATGCACGTACGGTATTGCGATTGTCGCCATACGAACAAAGCTTTCTACTTGCATTCGGTGGCCTGATTACGGTTGTGTGTTTAATACCTGTGGGCAGACTCGTCGATCGTTATGGAACAAGGTGGTTTCTGCATGTGGGATTTATGCTCAGTGCAATAACGTTGATTGCTTTCACCTATTTCGACTCGAAGGCAATTGTGTTCGTGCTTGTGGCATTGATCGGAATTGGATATGCTTGTATTATTCCAGCCTGGAATGCACTAATTGCAGAAGCTATTCCCGTGAAGGAGCGCGGAACGGTGTGGGGTTTTTTCTTAACAATAGAGGGGATGGGGATGATTGTCGGCCCTATAGTTGCAGGTAGGCTATGGGATGATTTAGGATATCATGCGCCATTCGTAGCTAGTGGGATCATATTATTGCTTCTCTTCGTTTTCCA
>DFXU01000055.1 GCA_002383285.1 Caryophanales bacterium UBA4100 | reverse complement strand
TAATATACTCATCCTTGCCTTCTCGCTTGGCTTGCATCCAAGACAGGATCTGTTGGAGATAGCTAGCGGAATAGGCCTTGACCTCTTGCAGCGTCATCATGTCCTGCAACGATCTTTCCGACTCAAGCTCCTCAGGCTTTCGATGCTCGACTGCACCACTAAGCAGCTCCAGCTCATGGAATACACCTGTCATTAAACGTAGGACAAATTCACGATCCACAAACACAAGTCGTTTAAATTCTTCAAACAGTTCGTTTAGAATCGAGGTAGCATTTCCTTCATCCAAAGCATTCACACTGTAGGTAAGCTGCTTCTCGAGCTGGTTAACCTTATGAATAAAATCACCGATACCGCTAGCATATTCATGCTTTTTTCGTTCCATATATTCGGGTCCAACAATTCCGGAGATTCCACGAAACCAGCCAAACTCCATTGCGGATCTAGCTGATTGGTAAGACACCGATACCTCATGCAATCTAGAAACCTGGTTCCCTACAGCAATCGGGAATGGATCTGATTGAGAAATACCGAGTGCCTTCCTTAACCGGGCAGCACAATTCTCCACAGTGATGCGTGGTTCCATCCCCTCTGTGCTCAGTACAATAAACCATGATTCAGGTCGCTGTGATGAGGTGAATGCCATGATATGCGGACGTACCAGAGCCTCCTTTATGCTGTCCTCCGTTAACCCTTCTCTCCCAAGAATGGCAAGCACAAAGTAATCTTTATTCACCGATGTAAATCCCGCCATCGCGCCAATTTCTTTGACTTGCTCCTCAGACAAACGCCCCTCTAGTAGATCAACAGCCCGCTTGACCATCACGATTCTCCGATGATCCTTCACTTCCGCCCTCAGCACCTCTGTCTCTTGGTGAGCTAGCTGCTCCTGCTTACATACATCTAAGACCTTGCCAACAGCTCGAAGCAGCTCCAGCTCTTCCACTGGTTTGAGAACATATTCGCTAGCTTGAAGCTGCAACGCTTCCCGCGCATATTCGAAATCACTGTAGCCTGTGAGAATGATCAGCTTGATCTCCGGTTTGACAGCCTTTAGCTTACGCGACATGTCGAGCCCATCCATACCCGGCATGCGGATATCTGTAATGATAATATCTGGCTCCAAGGCTAACGCCATCTCGTATCCCTCGATGCCATCACTGGCCGCTCCGACGATCTCGATCCCAAGCTCTTTCCAGTCTAGAAAATCAAACAGCCCTTCTCTTTCCCATCTTTCGTCCTCTACGATTAACAGCTTGAGCATAGATTACACCTACTCCTTCCCGAACATGATCGTGACCGCCGTCCCTATCCCAGGCCTACTGGCTATCTCAAATTTGTAGCGTTGTCCATAATGTCCTTGAAGCCGTTCTCTGATATTGTTCATGGCGTAGCCGCTTCCGCTAGAAGTAACGGTTCGCCCTTGTAATATATCCTCTACACGGGAAACGGCCATACCAACCCCGTCATCGATCACTTTATAATAGAGCATGTCCCCTTCAATACCAGCCTTGATAATCAGCGTCCCCCGCGCACGCTTCGGCTCAATGCCGTGGATTAACGCGTTCTCGACGATTGGCTGCAGCAGATTTTTCGCGGCGCTATATTCATAAACCTTTTCATCAATGTCATATATAACCTCAAATCGATCCTCAAACCGGAACTTCTGAATGCTCAAGTAAGCCTGGACCATATCAATCTCATGGCGGACAAGCATCTCCCGCTTCCCCTTGTTCAGCATCAGCCGATAAAACTTAGCTAGCGCATTGGAGATATGCACGACATCATGCGCTTGATACTTGCGCCCGACCCATGCGATTGTGGCTAGGGTATTATACAGAAAATGAGGATTCACCTGAGATTCCAATGCACGAAGCTCCGCCTCTCGCTCCATCAGTTGACTCTTGTATACGGTTTCCACCAGATCATGGATCCGCCCCGTCATCATGTTGAAGCTGGTCGCGATCTGAGTGAATTCATCATTGGCGGTGACTGGTACTGAGACGGTCAAGGAGCCTTCTCTCACCTGCTTCATCGCTTTCACGAGAACCTTCAATCGGGAGAGCAACGCCGTTGTAATTAGGAATACAATGATGCCTAGCAAGGTTAATGCGACAATCAATGTCATAATTATCGTTCTCGCGGAACCTTTCACCTTATCACGAAACCCTTCTACCGGATAGATTCCGACTAAACGTAGCTCCAGCTCAGGTATCGGAACCGAGATCACAATCGAAGAACGATCCTGCACGTTCATAACCTTATTATACCCTTCCGTGTTGGGAAGCTTATCTATACCAAGCTCTTGAATATTCGCTAGTTCATGCTTCTGCTCTGATATGATGGTTCCCTGTTGATCGATCAACATAATCTCGCCAAATTCACTGGTATTCAGCACTTCGAGGAGAACATCATCAACGACTTCAATCTCCATGATGCCCACCATTGATTCATAGCGAATAGAGTTGATTTTCTGATAATAGGAGAAAACCTCATGCCTCGTATCTCGAGTAGGCGTCTTGACATTCAGCGTACTAAGATGAAGCCCTAGCCAGCCCTCATCCTGTTCCGGCACATTCAAGGCTTGCTGCAAACCTGAATTCTTCATAATCCGATCTATGCTGTAGAAGCTGTCATAGACTTCGGGAATCGATTTATTGTTCATATAGATACGTAAGGAGTGTATATACGGATTCTGCCGCATGATATTCTCGACGAAGGGAATAATATTACTCCGATAATCTTCATACTCGTAAGATTGATAGGTAAACGGATCACCTAGAAACGTCTGCAGCTTGATGTCAGAAGTGAACAGCCTGGATGTATGTTCAATCATATTGACCTTGTCCATCATGCTCTCCCGCATTTGCTGTAGGTTCTGTTCCGTGACATTTTGCGATTGGGCAATAGAAGACCGAGTAAGCTGATCATATAGAAACCATCCCGAAGCCGACAAGGAGACGGCTAGGATCAACAGATAGACTGTAACAAGCTTCCAGGTCACACTTAGATTCGAGAAATTAAGTAAATTATGAAACATAGACTTGTCTCCCACTCCCTTCTTAGCAGGGTAAACAGCTCAACCATCCCTTACCAGGCAAGCCCTACTATTTGTGCTATTTGATCAAGCCAGAGAGAAACCTTCTGCAATTTCCCCCATCTACTACAAAACCGTCTCCAGATCGCGGAAACGGTTGTTTGAGATGATTATCGTATGGCGAGCGGACTACCCTGGACTACAGACAGCCATTGCTTGGCGATCAACTCGTGTCCCGCAGTTGTCGGATGCACACCGTCCCAGATCCAATACGCAGCATCTGCTTGCTCGCAAGCTTGGTCGAACGTATCCTGCAGTGGCACGAAGACTGCTTTGAATTGCTCCGCTAATGTGCGGACCATTTCCTGATATTGCTCAATCTTCGCACTCCATTGCTCCCAGCGTTCCGCTGTAGCACCCGTATTCAATATAAAGGGTTCACATAGGATCAGTCCGGTATTCGGAAGCACCTCCTGTGTCTCCTCAAGCAAGTGACGGTACACTCTGGCAAATCTATCCGTGGCGCCGCTTGCCTCACCGGCCATGATCCGCCAAGCGTCGTTGACTCCGACCAAGATACTGATTCGATCCGGCTTAAGGCTGAAGGCATCCTCGTTCCACCTTGCATACAAATCAGATACTCGGTCCCCACTTACCCCACGGTTGATAAATAGAGGCTGTTGATTCGCAAGCTCATACCCGAGCTGTCCAGCGATATGATATACATAACTATGTCCAAGAATGTGATTAGGATCTTGGTTTCGAGTGCGCGCTCCATCCGTTATGGAGTCACCTTGAAATAATACAGTTGGATTCACGATAAGTACGCCCCTTCAGTGAGATAATGGTATCATTATAAACATTTTGGGGAATGGTGTCGATTGGTATTGCCAGCGGTGGGTCCGAGAAGTGACTGTTGAACAAGCATCAGTTTCGACGATAATGAGACCTCTAGCATCATACTTTGTAAGCTGGGTAAGCTCTAACTCATTAACGGTGGATATACGCCGACCTGCCAAATCGTAGGTATAGCTTTCTGAAATCCCATTCGCATCGGTTACTCTTATTAGCCTGCCTTTCGGATCATATTCATACGTAGTCATCGCTCCAAGCGAATCCATCTCACTTATCAAACGATCTTCTGAGTCATACCCATAACTGATTATATATTCAATAGATTAGCGCTGATCCATGGAAAGCTTGATTACTTGGTGCTTGGAGTGATAAATTGGAGCTCAAATCGTAACTTCGGAGGTATTCGGTGGCTGTAGAATAGTGAGGCCGAGTTAAAGAGTAACCTCATACGTTTTGCGCTATAGTTAGCGCTACAGTNNGTGATTAACGCTAGCTTCTGCGCTACAGCTCCATCTAGACAACACTATTGCGCTAAAACTAACGCCGTAGCCCAAAATCATCGATATGAGTGGCATTTAACGAAATTCGGCAGCAATGTAGCGCTAGTTGTAGCGCTAATCTTGGAAGGCTTGATTACTTAGGTGCTTGGTGTGTTAAATTGGAGCTCATATCGTAGCTTCGGAGGAATTTGGTGGCTGTAGAATAGTGAGGCCGANNGTGATTAACGCTAGCTTCTGCGCTATAGCTATTCGATTTCCAATTTAATCCTAAAATAAAGAACTACCATATTATAGGTAATTGGGGCTATTTTCCATATTTTCAGCAAAACATCAATTAAGCTTTCTCGCTATCGGCTCAATGACCTTATCCACAGTTCATGTACAATATATTAAACATAATAAAAAACCAGCTAGATCATGGGATTGACCTAACTGGGTATATAATCGAAATCATCACATTATATTTATTTTATTGTGTGTTGTGTTGATTGAACATGCGCTATGCCTTATAAGCCCTCATAGCTCTAACAAGCTCCTTCAAGCTCGGACGCTTGCCATACATCAATACGCCTGCACGATATATCTTCGCTGCAAGCCAGCCAATAACTAGGATTGTAACAATCAGTAAAGCGAATGACAGGACAACCTCCCACATCGCTGGCTCCGTTGTACCAATACGTAGGAACATAATGAATGGCGAGAAGAATGGAACGAATGATGTAACGTACACTAGCGTCGAATTCGGATCTTGAATGCCGTAGATTGCAATAAGATACCCCACCATTGTAAGCATCGTAATAGGTAATATCGCTTGCCCCAAATCCTCGGTACGACTAACAATAGAGCCAACTGCTGCGAACATCGTTGAATATAGGAAGTAGCCTGTTAGGAAGAACAATATGGCGTATGTGAACAGCATGGGATCAATGTCAGATAGATTAATATCGAGCTCCTTGAGGGCATCCTGATTATGCGGAAACGAAAGGTTAACCGCAACAGCGGCTCCCAATAGAACTATCTGCGACAGTGCCACTGTGAACATGCCAATGATCTTACCGAACATCTGCGTTAACGGTGAGACGCTCGTAATGAGAATCTCCATCACTCGCGAGCTCTTCTCAGCAGTTATCTCGGTCGCGATTAATTGTCCAGAAATCATGACAGCCATGAACAACAGAATGATCAGAACATATACCATTACTGAAGCCACCGCAATCTGCTCCTCCGACTTCCCACCCCCTACCTCACCTGTTGTAGATATCTGAACCTTCTCAATCTGTACTGGTGAACTAAGCGTAGTTAGCTGATCCTTAGATAATCCCAAATCCTGAACGACCATCCCCAGCTTCACCTGCTGCAATCCATTCTGAAGCTTATTGATCGTTCCGAAATCCATCGTATCTTCCGAATGATAGGTAATGATGGGAAAGCCGAAGGATAGCTCTTCAGAAGCTATCAAGTATCCTTCAATTTCACCCTCGGAAATTTTGCCCTTTAGCATTACTTCATCCGTTTCTGCTGACCCTTCACTAGGGTAAATAATTAGATTAATATCCTTTTTTTCCTCAGCATCATAATATACCTTCAATTGTTCTCCAACATTCGCTGTGTCCGCTAGCATCCCAATATTGGTAGCTTTGTCCGATTGGAATAATGTAATTAAGAAAGGAACGTTCACTCCAATCGATACGATTAATGCAAGTATAATCGTCGTTATGATAAAGGCTTTAGAACGAAATTTATTGCGAATCGTGAATTGCAGAACGGAAGATAGATTATTCATTCAGATCACCCCCAACCACTTTTATGAAGATTTCATTCAAGGTCGGCTCCATGATCTCGAATCGCTGAACAGTAGATTGCTCCATCGCTCTACGCAACACCTGCCCAGCAGCCTCTGGCTTTGACATATGCAGCTCATATCCAGATTCATGGCGAGTCACCTTATCGATTCCCTCAATATCACTCAAGCCATTTACATCATCCAATGTATTCAGCATAATACGTTCCTTTGGGAAGGAATTTTTAATCTCCTTCAGATTACCTGTAATTACTGTTCTTGATTTATGTAAAATACACACATTGCGACATAACTCTTCTACATGCTCCATCCGATGTGTTGAGAACACTATACTAGCTCCCTCATCACGTAGGTGCTTAACAGTATCCTTCAAGAGCTCTACATTCACCGGGTCAAGCCCGCTGAAGGCTTCATCAAGAACAAGAATACTTGGTCTATGGATAATCGCTGCTATGAATTGAATTTTCTGCTGATTTCCCTTGGATAGCTCTTCGACCCTCTTATTGTAATATTCGGGAACTGCGAATTTCTCCAGCCATTCCTTCAGATTACGATCGGCGTCCTTCTTCTTCATCCCCTTCAATTGGGCAAGATAATGAATTTGGTCACATACACGAACCTTAGGATACAGTCCTCGTTCTTCTGGCAAATAACCAAGCGTCTTCAGTACATCATGCGTATAATTCTTGCCCTCGTAACGAATCCGACCCGAATCAGGATTAATAAGCCCCAGCACCATTCGCATCGTTGTTGTCTTCCCCGCACCATTCGCACCTAACAGCGCATAAATTTCTCCGCGACCGACCTCAATATTGATGTTATCCACTGCTGTCGTATTTCCATAGACCTTCGTGACATCCTGCAACGTTAAGGGTAGCATGCCTTTAATCATCTCCACGTTTTATTATTTTCTAGATTCTTACAAAATTTATACGATTATCAAACATACGTTTTTTACGCCAATACGTTTCATTATCTAGCATATTAGATCCTAAACTTATTAATCTCAGCTTGAAGCTCATTAGCAATACGGGCTAACCAATCGGATGAAGTAGATATCTCTTCCATCGAAGCTAGCTGCTCTTCTGTTGTTGAAACAGCACTCTCTGATTGGATTGTTGACGTTATTGCAAAATCAACAGTCTCATGGACAGCTATTGTTACTTGGCTCGCGCGTGTTGAGATCTTTCCAATAATGCTGGCAGTTTGTTGAATTTGTGTACTCACTTGTCCAACAGAGCTGTAGATCGCTTGAAAGGCTTCTCCTGCCGCCTGTACGAGCTGGAGTCCTTCCTCCGTCTCCTTAGTACCTGATTTCATTGAAGCTACAGCTAACCCCGCCTCTGACTGAACCGCACCAATCAAATCAGCAATTCTGCTTGCGAAATCCTCAACCTGTGAAGCAAGCTTCCTAATCTCTCCTGCAACTACAGTAAATCCTCTACCACCTTCACCAGCTCTAGCCGCTTCAATTCCTGCATTAAGCGCTAAAACCTTCGTACGAGAAGCGACCTGTGTAATTAGATCAACAATCTCACCAATTTCAACTGAACGTTCACCAAGCACACGGACTGTCTCAGATGATTCATGAACTGCGTTGCTAATTATGTCCATCTGGCTAATAACCTTCTCAATTGAACGGTTACCTTGTTCGGCCTCTGTCGCAGCATGCTCCGATGATGATGCTATGATCTTCGAGGTATCCGACAAATTCTCCATGCCCGTTGCTACTTCTTCCATCGCGGCTGCAATATCATGCCCTTGCCTCTCCTGCTCTTGAACCCCGCTTGATATTGTCTCGATTGACCGTGCTAATTGTTGGGTAGCATCCGAAGTTTGTGAGGCTGCCGATGAGAGCTGGCCTGCCGTTGCTGCAACTTGCTGAGAGGAATCACTAATCTTACTTAGCAATGAACGTAAATTCACTATCATTCGATCCACTGAACTTGCGATGCTGCCAATCTCATCAGATCTATTCTTATATTGATCGTTTACCGTAACAACTAATTCTCCATTAGAGACTCCGCCTAGCACAGTGCCAAAGTGATGAAGGGGTTTAATGATTCTATTCTGAATCAGGATAGTTAGAATAACTAACATGAGCAATAGCATAGCAGCTAATGCAAACCCAATATTCCGCAATATTGTTGAAACCTCACTACTCGCTTCTGAAGGACTACCCACGAATAGTACACCACGAGGCTTACCTGCAAAATCAACGAACGGTACAATCACCTCAATCTGTTTAATCCCATTCTTCTTGTATGAACTGAATACATCCATATGCTCATCTTTCATCGCAGCTGAGATGTGTCCCTTAAGACTGCCTTCCGCCAGATCAGCATCACTACTAATGAGAGTCCCACCCTCGGGGAGCAATGCAATATCGACACCCAAAGTTTCCTTCAAATCAAGTAACGCATCGTCATCTAAGAGTCGTCCAAAGATAAGTAAGCCTGCTGGAGTCCGTTCACCGGAATCATCAGTAATGGGGGCAATTGCCATAACAGCTAGACCTTTGGAAGTCATGATAAGCCCTGAGAATTCAGGTTCCGTCTTAAAGCGTTCTAGAATCCCAAGATTAGAAATCTGATCCATGAAATCTGGAATATCTCCTGTCTGTGCCACAATTTTCCCAGCTAAGTTTACACTCGCAACAAAGCTCAGATGAGGCACGATATCCGTCGCAACAAGTACATTCTCCTCAATCCAAGCAGCTTCACCAGATTCAACTGCAATACGATGATCTTCCCAATATGAGTTTGTCTTCGTCACACCTAATAAATTGTCAAGTCCATTCAATAATTTGAAGGCAGCCTGACTACTATTCACAATCCGTTCTCTTTCAGAGCCCTCTAGCTTGCTTTCCAATGCTTTATACGAATACATACCTAATAAAACTGATGGCACAACGAAAACTAGCAGAATCAACAGAAGTAACTGAGCTGTTAACGAGCTTCTGCGATTTCTTGAATGGAAGTTGTGCGAGATATCCTGCTGAGTCTTCGACATAATAATTCCTGCTTTCTAATAGGTTAGAAATATATTAGTATATTAGCTGCAAACTTGCTATAAAAAAAATCTCTAAGAATAATCACGATAAAAAGCCCTCTGTACAATCATGCGCTCATCCACTCTATAATAAGGTAATAAATAAGAAAGCCCGGACCTAAGTCCGAGCTTATACATTCAAATTACCTCTATCCGATTATCGCATCTATAAGCCCGCCGCTTTCGCCGCCTGGGTACAGCACATAGAGTAGAATATATACTAGAATGCCTGTTGGCGCTGTAATTAGCCACATGGTAGCCGTGTAACGTCCAAGCTTCTTATGCTTCATAAATCGTTTATTCTTGGCAAGATATAGGGTGATAACTCCGAATACAGCAGCAGTTGTTGCAAGCGTAATATGGAAGAGTAGGAAGATAAGATAAACGAACTTCAGGTCTTCTGGGCCACCGAACTTCGTACTACCAACAAAGACGGTCTTACTCACATAGATAATGAAGAACAGTGTGGCGAATAGTGCCCCTGCTACCATAAATCGTTGATGAGTCTCTCTTCTACCTTTCATAATCATATACCACCCAATAGCGACCAATGTTCCACTGATTGCTATACAGATCGTACTAATCAAAGGCATTAACTGCTGGAGCTCCATGAAAATCACCTCAAAGTTTTTGATTGTTACGAAAGCAAGAAGTTAATTTTTTACTAAATGTAAAGAATCAATAGGGTCAATGCTCTTCGATTCTTTATCCTTGCGGAACCAATTCATGAATATATAGAACAGGATTGCACCGTACATCAGTTCTTGCATCAGCTTCATCATGACTCCACCGAATTGTTGATCATCTAGCGGAGGCATAATTGCAAATTCACCAGGACCACTGAACATAGATAGAATAACATCAGAACCTAGTGGAACACAATATCCAAGCGCCTTAGCCCAGATAGCTGGATCTGAATAAGTAGCGTACAATGTGGAATCAGCGAATATAATTAAAGCACAGGCAGGAGTTAGCAGTACACCATTCGCAAAGATATAGCCCATTTTCTTCACTTCATTCAAACGAGTATATTCCGGAAGTGGACACACTACGTTCCACCACATCATGAATGCGGAAATTAATAACGCAGTGAAGAACAGCTTATGAACGACAAAGTGAGTCATGACATAATCCAGTACAGATGGTAAATGGTACATCGAGAATAGTATATTGAATAGAACGAGCGTTAGTATCGGATTCGTTATGCTCCGGACAAGCTTCCCTATCTGGGGAACGCTAAGCACGCGTCTCAGCATCCAATCTGGCGTTCCATATATGATCAACGGTGGAACAACTAGATACGATAATGACATGGACAGCATATGCATGCTAAATACGAGATGACCTAACAAATCTAACGGACCACCCTGCGCGAAATAATAGATTGCTAATCCAGACAGCATCGCTATCTTCTTCCCAATCGGGACAGGTGTGGAATCCTTAAACCATCTAACTCGAAACTGATCAACCGCTAATATATATAGGACTGCAATGATAGTAATAACAATTAACATGGTTGGACTCCAAAGCGCACGCAAGCCAAATTCAGACATACCAAACATGATTTTATCTCCTCTCTATTGTACTTTGTTAAAAGAAAAAGGAGCAAATGCGAAATTTGCTCCTCATAATCTTTACCACCAAACCCAGTATACTGACATGACTACTGCAGTTACTGCAATGATTACACCACCAACAAGGAATATTCGTTGCTGCCTATGTCCCGGATCTTTCAAGTGCATCCAGAATACCGCCTGAATGGTAGCTTGCAGAATTGCAAGTAGCACGATGAACGAAAGCAAGAACCAAGTTTCCAACACATCTTGATAGAAGATGGCGATGAATGCCAGCAATGTTAATAACAGTGATAATCCAAAAGCTAGAAAGTGATTTCTGGGACCTTCGTGAACAGACTTACGTTTAATTGTATCTGGTGCTTCTCCTGTAGCATGTTGTTCCGTTGCCATTAAAGTTAACCTACCTTTCCCATCAGATAAACCACGGTAAAGATAAATACCCATACCAAGTCAACAAAGTGCCAATAGAGCGCCGCAACATATACCTTAGGTGCTGTTACAACGGTGAGTCCTTTTTTCGATAGCTGAGCCATTATGATACCAATCCAGATAACACCGAATAGTACATGTGCTCCATGAAATCCGACTAATGTATAGAATGCTGAGCTATACGCACTTCCAGTAAACACATGTCCTTCATGTACATACTCAAAAAACTCGTATATTTCTAATCCAAGGAAAGCTAATCCGAATAGAACAGTAATACCTAGCCAAAGCTGAATACCCTTTCTATCGTGACGATGCATTGCCTGTATAGCTAATACACTAGTCATACTCGAGGTTAATAGGATGAAGGTCGCGATAGCAACTGTTGCCAGCTTATACAGATGCGCTTCCGTTGGACCATCCAATATTTGACCACGTAGAGCTAGGAAGGTTGCGAATAATGTACCGAATAGAACTGTTTCGCCTCCAAGGAATAACCAGAAGCCCAGTATTTTATTGCGGCCCTCTAAGGTTGCAGCCTCCGGATTTGGCGGGAGCTGCCCGCTATGTGCGTGTGAATGATCTACGGCGCTCATACTCGTGCCCCCTTCTCTTCTTGCTCTTCAGGCTCAATATGGAAACCTGCGTCATCGTAAATTGATCTTAGGAACATGCAGACAAGTGTAATGCCTACACCACCAATTGCCAGTATATAATTCTCGAATATGAACAATAAGAATGTGTTCTCAAACGGATTATTGGCATACATGAACCCAAACCCGGCTATGAATAATCCTACGGACATGATAAGCGGTAAGATAGACGCTGATGGCATATGAATAGAACCAACTGGCTCAGCAGGAGTCATCTCTGTACGACCTTCACTCTTCTCTACCCATAATGCATCAAGACCACGCACGATCGGTGTTTGCTTGAAATTATATTCCGGAGGAGGTGACGGTATTGTCCATTCCAAGGTACGACCATCCCAAGGATCTGCGGGAGCACCCTTTGGTTTATTAGAAGTGATAACCACATTAATTAAGAACACGATCGTACCAATAGTCATGAAAAACGCACCGATCGTACTAATGAAGTTTGATATATCCCAGCCCTGTCCGCCCATGTATGTGAATACACGACGAGGCATCCCTTGCAGCCCTAAGATATGCTGAATGAAGAACGTAAGGTGGAAACCAATAAAGAATAACCAGAAAAACCACTTTCCTAGCGTCTCATCTAACATGCGACCGAACATCTTCGGCCACCAGTAGAAAATTCCTGCGAATATGCCGAGCATTAATCCACCCACAATTACATAGTGGAAGTGAGCAACAACGAAGTATGTGTCATGGAATTGGAAGTCTGCAGGCGCTACAGCTAACATAACTCCGGTAATACCACCCATAACAAACGTAGGAATGAAGCTCATCGCGAACAAGCTAGCTGTTGTGAATCGTATATGTCCACCCCATAGCGTGAAGATCCAGTTAAAGATCTTAATACCCGTTGGAACGGCGATAAGCATCGTTGCGATGGAGAACAATGAATTCGCCACTGGTCCAAGTCCCGTTGTGAACATATGATGCGCCCACACCATGAAACCAAGGAAGCCAATTAATACGGTAGCGAACACCATTGAGCTATATCCGAACAAACGCTTACTCGCGAATGTAGATACAATCTCAGAGATAATACCAAAGGCAGGAAGAATCAAGATATATACTTCAGGATGCCCAAAAATCCAGAACAGATGCTGCCAGAGTACAACGTTACCACCCATAGCGGGATCGAAGAAGTTAGCCCCGAACAAACGGTCAAACATCAATAACACTAGTCCCACTGTTATTGCAGGGAAGGCGAAGAGAATAAGTGCTGAGGTAATAAATGCGGTCCATGTAAACAATGGCATACGCATAAAGCTCATTCCTGGAGCGCGCATATTAATAATCGTTACAAGAAAATTAATACCACCGATAAGTGTACCAATACCGGCAATTTGCAAACCTAATACATAGAAGTTTACACCGCCGCTACCATAATCAGGTCCTGACAATGGAACATACGCCGTCCATCCTGCGTCTGGAACTGCACCGAGTAACCAGCTCGCATTGAGCAATATGCCTCCTAAGAAGAATAACCAGAAGCCAAGCGCATTCACGAATGGAAATGCGACGTCCCTCGCTCCTATCTGTAGGGGAACAATGGCATTCATAAAAGCGAAGATTAAAGGCATCGCTGCAAAGAAGATCATTGTCGTGCCATGCATCGTTATAAATTCATTAAAAGTATGAGCAGGAATAAAGCCCATCTCAGGAAACATTAGCTGGATTCGAATTAGTAGTGCTTCAAATCCCCCTACTAGGAAGAAGAACCCACCGCCAATTAAATATAGTATTCCAATTTTCTTATGGTCGACCGTTGTAAGCCAATCCATAATCCCGCGATAACGCTTAACTTGATGTGCATGTGCCACAGGTTAACCTCCTATTCGTAATTTTTAAGTTTATGACAAACGAATTATAATTTGCAATCCAGATATCAAGTGTGAGATTACTTCAGACTCTGCAGGTATATAACAAGATCGTCAAGCTCTTGATCAGTTAATGGCAGCTTAGGCATAGTAGCACCCGGTTTCATCTCTTGAGGATCACTAATCCATTCCCTTAAGTAAGCCTCTGTATTATCTCGGTAGCCAGCTACCTTATCACGGTTAGCGAAGCCCGCTAGGTTCGGTCCGGAGCTTACATTATCTACAGTAACCGCATGACAGCCAATACACTGATTCGTGAACACTTGGCTGCCTGGCTCTGTAGCTGCAGTAATCGCAACAGGTGTCTTCATCTTGGCTACCCAAGCATCAAATTCATCTGCTGTCGTAGTAACTACCTTGAAGTCCATAAGTGCATGCGAAGCGCCGCATAACTCAGCGCACTTACCTTTGAATATCTCGCCAGCAACATCGGATTTAAACGACATCTTGTTGGTCATACCTGGGTTGGTATCCATCTTGCCCGCTAGTTGAGGTATCCAGAAGGAGTGAACGACATCTGCAGATTCAAGCTCTACAGTAATCCATGTGTTCTCAGGAATAACCAGGTCCTGTGCAGTTCGTACATCTAGATCAGAATATATGAATTCCCACCAGAATTGATGTGCAATAACCTTTACTTGCATATTGCCCTCAATGTTCGTCTGTTTATCAGCCTTGAACGTGTAGCTCACCGTGATCATACCCAATACCATGACAATGATAAAAGGAATAACGGTCCAAATGATCTCTAATTTATGGCTTCCTTCCACCTGCTCTGGATAGCCAGTCTGTCCTTTACGCTTGCGATAACGAACAAGTGTATAGAAGAAGAGCGCGAATACTACGACCATAACTACAAACATAATGCCAAATGACAAAACAATTAAGAAATACTGATCTTTAGCTACGGGTCCTTGGGGGTCGAAGACACCTCCACACCCCGTTAATAGGGTGGCCATCATTACTAAAAGCAGTGCAATTCGCCCTGCTATCGTCCAACGCTTCATATCGTTAATCCCCCGATTCCTTATAATGTTCGAATAATTGAATTTCACTTACTGCCAGAAGGAACATCGATTTAACCCTCTACATAAAAAAAGGTCGTTTGTCAACGATTCTTATCACAGTCTTAACTATAAATTCGTTAATCTTTTTTGTCAATTTATCCTCGCTTAATTCACAAAAGTTTCTCATATTGCCGCCATTGTGCGTAATGTCATAGATTTAATTGCTTGAAATGAGAATGTCTTACATATATAAGCCTGTTATTCCCCATGCACCCCATGCATAAATATGGGGCCTCTGTATGATTATAAGCATTAACGATTACTTCTCGCTATGCTGGTGGTCCTACACTCGCGTTGTGAAAGTATTCTACATCAAGAAGGGGGTATGTGCGTAATATGAGGAAAGTCATTCTAAGTAGTCACATAAATTTCTTATTTATCATCATTTTATTAGGTGGTATTGGACTAACTGGCTGTGAATCCACCTACACGAAGAAATTTCAGGCTAGTAAAAGTGATTACGGAAGCCGAGGTGAGGCTAAAGATGAGCTTATCCAAGGAGAGCGTATGTATGGACTTACTATCCAAGGTGGTCTTAATCATCAGAATAAGAAGCTGCAATACAGTAAGGAGCTATCCACTGTACTAAGTGAACTCCCTGGTATCTATTCTGGCATCGTAATGCTTACCGACAGGAATGCATATGCAGCAATCATATATGACAATTCGGCTACAGGGTCTAAGGGCACCGGAACCCCTGATGAGTCCGATCATACAGGAACCACCAGGGGCATGTACGATACACATACCGGAAATCAGACTGCAGACCCCAATCAAATTGCAACAGGTATTAATTCGCACTATACAGAGAATAATCCAGACAATCTGTCCAGTAAGATGAAACAACAAATCGCCCTCGCCTTACGTAACGAAAACCCACGGCTGTTGGAGGTATATATTACCGCTAACCGTGAGTTTATTAATCAAATGAATGTATACTATGTAGAATCGACTCGCGGGGTTAGCTTGAACAGCTATCTAGATGATTTTAATAAGCTAGTTACTACTCATTTTGGGGTTACCAAGTAATGAAGCTATAATTTAGTGCCGCAATTCGGACAGAACCTCATCACTCCATTAAGTATATAATATCCACAACGACATGGGCGTTCTAGCTTAACGCCTACACCACAATTGGGACAATATTTCATTTCGGATGTCACGACATTCCCACATTCATCACACTTTATCTGTATAGGCTCAATGTGAGCCTTCGTCTCAACCAAATCTACTGCTTCATCTTCTTCTTCTACTTCTTCTTCTTCTTCTATTTCTATTACTTCTTCTGAATCTTCAATACCCTCTTCAACTACTTGTACCTCTTCTACTTTCAACACATGATCAGGTGCAATTACATTGTCTATAATGAAGGAACATAATTCTAGGCCATAGGCTGCAAATCGATCAACTAGATTATTCTCAATATACTCGCTTATTTCATCAAGCTGCGAAGCTATCTCAGTTACAAGAATATTCGTCTCTATTAGCCAAGCAGATAGTTCGTTCATAAGAATACTCTTTAATTGACCTGTGATGTACGGAGTCTCATATATTTGATTAGTACCGAATATTTCCTTCATAAATTTCTCGGCATTCGTTACTCTAAATGCATATGTTCCATTAGCTTTCAGTAGGATACTCCCGAATTCAGCTGTCCTCATTATAAGGGGATTCACCGTTCCCCACTTTAAAGCTGCAAATTGTTTCGTATTAACATAATATACATCCACCTTGAAGGGTGATTTGTGGCCGAAATTCCATGATCTCTGTGTACTAAGTATGGGTAAATTGTCCTGTGATAATGTATATTTGCCTGGTGCGAATACATCAGCAACCTTGCCCTCATTTACAATGACAGCTACCTGAGATTCCCTAACCTTCAGCTCTGCCCCCATCTTAATAGACTGATTCGCAACTATAATCGGATTTACTAAAGTCTGCGAGGATGTATCCGTCCATTCAATTAACTCTACGAACTGATTTTTAAAAAAATTGAATAAACCCATACTCTTGATCTCCTCCGACGGATTCATTTCTCCTAAATTCCCTTTCCCTATCTTACCACTTCACAGAAAAATAAAAAGCAAAAAGATGCAGCCTCCCATTATGAAGGCTGCATCTGATATTCAACATCACCCTAATGAGATTATCTGTCTCTATAACGGTAAGCCCTGTGGAGAAGCTCGTCGATCAGATCACATCACTCTTCAAGCAAGTAACTGAAGCTTCTGATCACCGACTATTCCGCGGGCACGGTAGCATCATCATGTCCGAGCAAATCATGGGTCTGAAATCCAAGGTCTATGAATTTCCTGTGAATAAACAGAAACAACTCGTTGACAGCATGATGACCGGGAAAATTGAGGATGCCAAAAATATCTATGTCGATATCATCTATGACACTGCAGATTACCCATTTACAGTCATACAATTGGCGATATCTCAATTAACACTGACCATCAATCAAGTCCTACATGCTTTGAAGAAGAATAATGCTTTAGTGGCCGCTCCTGAATTTGACAACACCGTTGTATCCTTGAATCAAGTAGAGACGATTGAGGAAATCAACAGTAGGTTTTATCTATTGTTCGATGAATTAGCTATGTCCCCAGTCTATATAAGCCGATTATATAAGCAATTAACATTCAATTCGTTAACCGATGTGATTAGTGATTTCCGGATGAGCAGGGCTAAGGCATGGCTGTTGGATTCGGATTACTCCATTGCAGATATAGCCGAGAGGACGGGATTTACAAGCAGCTCTTATTTCTATAGGATGTTTAAGAGAGCTACGGGCGTAACACCGAATGATTATCGAAGAATAGGCAGTAAAACATCCACATTCTCTTAAGGTAACTAAGTCAAATACCATAATTAAGCTATAATCCAAAAGCGCAGATAGATTATTTGCCATTAACCAAGTAGAATGAGATTACTTTCTTTTTTGTATGATGGAGGTCTTTCAAGTGGGTATTACAATCAAAGAAATTGCTGATCTATGTGGAGTATCAACAGGAACCGTCGATCGTGCACTGAATAACCGAACTGGAATTAGCGATAAGACCAAGGCAAGAATTCTCAGCATCGCTGAACAGATGAATTATAAGCCAGATTATGTAGCACAAAGCTTAGCCAGAGGGCGAACGATGACGATAGGGGTTGTCTTATTCGATCTATACAATAGGCTATTCGCCCAGCTGTTGAATGCGATTGAGAGTGAAGCGAGGCAACGAGGATATTTCGTCGACGTTGTCTTAACAGATAAGCAGCCCGAGACGGAATTAAGCTGCTTGAATCATCTTGTGAACCGTAAGGTCGATGGTATTATTCTGTTCTCGGTTAATCAGGGGCAGGACTTCCAGGATTATCTAACGAGTCTCGCTCTTCCGATCGTAACAATCTGCAATCGCATTACGGGTGATTGGCCCTATATTGGTATTAATGACCGCGAAGCGATGAAGGATGCTACCCGTCATGTATTATCAAAGGGCTATCAACAGATCGTATTCGTCTGCCCACCGCTGGCATATCGTGGTATTCGCAACATTCATACGCAAGAGGAGCGTCTTCAAGGCTGTCTGGAAGCATTGGAGCCTCGCAAGGCTGAGATTGAGCTGACAATAATTCAAGATCGAGATTACATTCAATCCATCGCCGCCCTACCGCTTGAGCGAGGAAGAACCGCGATTATGTGTACATGTGATGTTCATGCACTTGAGGTTCTACACTATCTACAGGTTATTCGAGGCTTGCAGGTGCCTGAGGATATAGGCGTTATGGGCTTTGATGATATCGATGTGCTTAAGTATGTTAAACCGAAGCTAGCGACGGTGGAATACAATGTCGAAGCAATGGGAAAGCTAGCGGTCGATAGCCTTCTTCGTCATATGAATGAGGCTCAACCTCATGAGCAGGAGCCACTCGTCGCATATTCTCTTGTTGCTGGGCAATCCATCTAGACCTCACCTTGCAAAGTGATGTTTCCTGGATTCTTGATCGTGAAAATGCGAGATTGACTTGGATTCTTGATCGTGATAAGTTTATACTATCAAATTTCGTGTGCGCACACGAAAGAGGGAGAAGAGCATAATGACAACAGTTAATACAGGAATTATTAGTGCAGATCTCGAACGCGGAATCATTAACAGAAATATCTATGGTCACTTTGCTGAGCATCTCGGACGTTGTATCTATGAAGGAATCTGGGTAGGCGAGGATTCCCCTATACCGAATGAGCATGGTATCCGCAAGGATGTACTTACGGCGCTTCGCAAGCTCCAAATCCCTAATCTTCGTTGGCCTGGAGGCTGCTTCGCTGATGAGTATCATTGGAAGGACGGCATTGGACCGAAGGAAAATCGTAAGCGAATGATCAATACACATTGGGGCGGTGTGGTGGAGAATAACCACTTTGGCACCCACGAGTTTTTATTGTTATGCGAATTGTTAGATACAGAGCCTTACATATGCGGTAATGTGGGTAGTGGTTCTATCCAAGAGATGCAGGAATGGGTAGAATATATGACCTTCGATGGTGAATCTCCAATGGCAAACCTACGTAAGCAGAATGGTCGGGAGAAGCCTTGGAAGGTGAAATATTTTGGCGTAGGAAATGAGAATTGGGGCTGTGGCGGGAATATGCGTCCGGAGTATTATGCGGACCTGTATAAGCGTTATCAAACCTATGTCCGTAATTACGGAGACAACAAAGTTTATAAGATCGCAGGCGGTGCAAGCGAAGGAGATTATCATTGGACGGAAGTTCTGATGAAGGAAGCTACGCGCCACATGGATGGCTTGAGTCTGCATTATTATACGGTCCCTACCAGCGTTTGGAGCCATAAGGGCTCCGCTACTCAATTTGGTGAGCAGGAATGGATCACCACATTGAAGAAAACCTTGTTCATGGAAGAGCTCGTAACGAAGCACTCTACAATTATGGATCGGTATGATCCTGAGAAGAAGGTAGCCCTTGTCGTTGATGAGTGGGGTACTTGGTTCGATGTTGAGCCGGGCACAAATCCAGGCTTTCTCTATCAGCAGAATACGTTGAGAGATGCACTCGTTGCAGGAATCAACTTGAATATCTTCAATAACCATAATGATCGGGTGCAGATCACCAATATCGCCCAAACCGTTAATGTCCTGCAAGCGATGATCCTCACTGAGGGCGATAAAATGATTATGACACCAACCTATCATGTTTTTGAGATGTACAAGGTTCATCAGGACGCAACCCGGATTGAATTAGAATTGAATAGCGCTGACTATCAGTTTGGCGATATCACTTTAGCGCAGCTTCATGCATCAGCATCTAAGGATGCGCAGGGTCGGATTCACATCACAATATGTAATCTGGATCATGCGAATGGAGCAAGCTTGAAGCTGGATATCCGAGGTCTAGGTACTACATCATCAGCAACTGTATCAGGCACTGTCATAACTGCAGATCACATACAAGCACACAACACATTCGAGCAGCCAGACGCTGTTAAGCCTGTAGCATTCGTTGGTGCGAGCTTGCAGGGTGAACAGTTACACGCTGACTTGCCAGCTAAGTCCGTCGTACTGATTACAATACAGCCGTGATGTTGATGCCAGACCGGGAGCGGGACCGAGAACAAGAACGGGATCAAGATCGGGATACACTTACCTTGCCCATACTCACCACAGCCACGCCCATGCAGACTCGTGCTGTAACCTCTCAGGCTAAACCTCCATGTAAGGGATGCTCTGCAGATGTACATGTAACCGAGAGGCAAATCCAGCGAATACTTACTTCGCTGAACGCCCATCCCGATCAATGTGTTGATGATGAGGTTTATGCGCAGCGAATGGCAGCGTGCGAGGCGTGCCCATCACTATCTTACGGAACAACCTGCATGCACTGCGGCTGCTTCGTTGCTGTTAGAGCCAAATTCATAGAGAAAGGATGCCCTAATCCAGGGCATCCTCATTGGTAATAGTTATAGTGACATACCATATGAAATAGAGGTCATTGGGACCTCTATTTCATATTTTTCACTCATCCGTCGAGCTGTAGAGGTCTTTGGGGACTCTATTTGCATCCTTTCGCTCACTCGTCCTCCTGTAGAGGTCTTTGGGACCTCTATTCCACATTTCCCGCTCACTCGTCCTCCTGTAGAGGTCTTTGGGGACCTCTATTTCACATTTTTCACTCATCCGTCGAGCTATAGAGGTCTTTGGGACCCGTGCTGTAAAAGTCTTCGGGACCTCTACAGTGGCATTCCTGCTACTAGCTCAACTGTAGATATTCTCCCGCGATTTCAGTAGTGCAGCAAGGAAAGGCAGCACTAACCCCTGTCCCCAGCCTTGAATTCGCTTGTGAGAAACTCCACGGTAGCCATCTGCATCGTTCATCACGGCAGTTCCCGCAGATACCTGTGTTACTGTACCATCCTCTGTTATGCGATCAAGTATGCCCCGTATCGATTTCTGCACATATTTGTTATAGAGAGTTCCTCTAGATACTAGTGCTGCAGCGATCCCAGCAGACCCAGAGGTTTCTAAATATGAAGAGCTATCTGTAAGCACAGTGTGCCACATTCCCTCGTCAGACTGTAATCTAACCAGTGCACTAAGCTGATCTCTCAGTGACCCCTCGATGATCATATAGGAAGGATGCTGAACCTCCACGTGCTCAAATGCCTTCGACATTGTCAGTGCTGCCCATGCATTCCCACGCGCCCAGAAAATCCCTGACATGTGGCTCTGTGAGATATTGTCCCAGCCATGATAATACAGATTGGTCACTGGGTCCTGCAAGAAGTGTTCATGACCATGGTATTGCAAGAGCCCATCCTCCAAGTAATCCTTACGTCCCAGCAGATCACCCATTCGGATTAAAAAATAACCAGCCATCATCATCGTATCCACCCAAGCCTGCTCGGGAAACACGTCCTTCACCGAATTAACGGTATGCTGGAATATTCCATCAGCGAAGCGTTCCGCATCATTCCTCAGGTATTCGGCCATCTGTTCTGCAATTGCCAGATACTTCTCTTCCCCTGTCGCCTTATATAACGAAATCAGTGAATGTCCAATCGAAACTCCGTTCACCGATAGCTTGGGCAGACCATCCTCTAGCTTCTCGTCGATCCAAGCTTGCAATAGCTCGATATACTCCTTCTTCCCTGTAGCCTCATAAGCCTCAGCAACCCCATACAAAGCTACCCCCGCAGGCCAATCCCAGTTGAAATCCATCCGGAACGTTCGATGTACAACACGATCAATCGCCGAGAGAATTTCACTCTCATCGAATATTAATGGTGGCATAACAGCCTTCATCTCCTTAGCATGATAATAGAAACTTGAACACCCAAATGGGTTGAGTTGTTTTCTCTTAGAATCACATGTATTTGCAGCATCACAACTTTAAGCCACATGTACGGTACTACTTCATCACATCTTTAAGCCGCTTGTACTGTTGCATCATCCCTTTAAGCCGCTTGTACTTATGCCTTCTACGATATATCTCTGGAATATGAAGAATACAGTTAACACCGGTAGCAAGCTGACGACGGACATAGCGAACATCGCACCCCAATTAGACACCGTCTGACTATCCAGGAACATCTTCAGTGCCATCGAAACTGGATATGAGCTCGGTTTGTTCAAGTATAATACAGGCCCGAGCAGGTCCTCCCACCGCCAGTAGAACGAGAAGATCGCCACAGTAGCTAACGCAGGAGCAATCAACGGGACGATGATGCGGTAGAACAGCTTTATTTTGCCACAGCCGTCAATCGTTGCCGCCTCATCCAATTCCGCAGGGAGGGTTCGAATGAACTGCACAAGCAAGAATATGAAGAATGCATTGCCAAAATAGTTCGGGATCACGATCGGTTTGATCGAGCTTAGCCAGCCTAATTTCGCAAACAGAATATACTGAGGAATCATGACAACCTCGTGAGGAAGCATCAGCGTCAGCATCATAATCGTGAACCAGAATGCCTTGCCTCTAAATCGTAGTCTAGCGAAGCCAAAGGCGATCATCGCAGATGATACCACAACACCAATCGTTGACAGCACAACGAGAACGAGTGAGTTTTTAATGAATATGAAGAAGGATTGGCCGCCAATACCCTTCCATCCGGTAACATAGTTTTCCCACACCCAAGGATCCGGGATTAACGATTCCGCCGTAACGAATACGAGATTACTCGGCTTGAACGAGCTCATCAGTAGCCATAACATTGGGTACATCATCAGAAGTGCAAAGATGGAGACTAATATATGATACATTGACCATTTCCACTGTTTGGCTTTCATGGATTAATTGCCCCCCTTAGACTCATAATGTACCCAGAACTTAGAAGACATGAACAGAATAGCAGTTAGAATTGCAACAATAATGAGCATAACCCAGGCCATGGCTGACGCTTCTCCCATGTGGAAGAATTCAAAGCCCTTGCGGAATAGATACAGTGAATAGAGCAATGTACCATCCAAAGGTCCACCTGTGCCGCTAGAAATTATAAAAGCTGGTATGAATGTCATAAATGCCGCAATCGTCTGCATGATGGCGTTGAATAGAATAACCGGACTTAGCATGGGCAACGTGATCTTAAGAAACTTCTGAAAGGCGTTGGCCCCATCAACACTAGCTGCTTCATAATAGCTTGGCGGAATATTCTTCAATCCTGCAAGGAAGATCAGCATAGATGATCCGAATTGCCACACGGATAGGAAGATGAGCATCCATAATGCTGCAAGCGGATTACCGAACCATCGAACTGCATCAAAGCCAACTACACCAATAGCTGCATTAATAACACCCTCATCACCAAACAGATATCTCCACATAATCGCAACCGCCACACTGCCACCAATAATGGATGGAAGATAGAAGACAGTCCGATAAAGGCCAATAGCTCTAGCCGTTGTATTCAGCAGCATTGCAATCGCGAGAGCAAATGCCAGCCTAAGTGGAACTCCACCGGCGACATAGATGAAAGTTACCTTAACAGATTGCCAATACTTGCTATCCTCAAAGAATAAGTACTTGTAATTATCCAGCCCAATCCACTCAGCGGGTACGAACATATCGTATTCCGTAAAAGACAAGTATAACGAAGATACAATCGGGATTAATGTGAATAATAGAAAGCCAATTACAAACGGACCAATAAAAAAGTAACCCATTAAATCGTCCCGCATCGAGCGTAATCTCATAACATCCAACTCCTATACCGAGAGGCTAATCTTGCTTGAAACTACAATAGCTGATCTCAACGATCAGCTATTGTAGAGTGGACTTCTATGACCGTAATCTATTTATTCTTGGCTAGAACTGCATTCGCTTCTTCTCTGAATTTCACGGCTGCATCAGCTACTGAAATCTTATCGTACTTTATTTGTTCATCGTAAGTTTTGAATAAATTAATAATCTCTGCAGTACCGATTGGATCCGGCGGATCTCCAGCTGAGCTATTCTGTCCTGCCCAGGCAATGTAATCGAAAACCTTCTGCGTCTCTGGTGAGAGTGATGGCTTTAATGCATCTTGGATCACAGAGGATACCGGAACCCCTCTATCCCCATTAATCAGCTTATTCGCCTCGATATCATTAGTGAAGAAGTCGATGAACTTCGCGGCCTCTTCCTTCTGTTCTGAATTCTTAGATACGGAGAAGAACATACTCGGCTTTAGATACAAGCCTTCCTTACCGTTCGGTCCTGGCAATGGATGCATCTCAATCGGTCGGTTGGCAACCTGGCTAACACCTACATATTGGTTAGACCATTGGAATATGGAGACCGCCTTACCTTTGACCATAGGATCATCCTCCGCGCCTTTAACCTGTGCGGATACATCTGGTGTTGGTGAAGCTCCAATCTTCGTCATGTTCGTAGTCATATTGAAGTAATCGATGAATAATTGATCATCTGTATATCCAAGCTCTGTACCGTTGTCAGCATACAGCTGCTGACCATTCTGCCTTAAGTAATATCCGAAGAATACTTCGGGTCTTAAGGCTGTCTCGAGGTATAAACCAGCAGCTGCAGCTTTCTTACCCAGCTCTGTGTAATCCTCCCATGTCCAGTTCGGATCAAGTGAATCCACACCAATCTTCTTAAGCAGCTCTGGATCGTAATGCACTTGGAGTGCATTCACACCTAGGTTAAATCCGAATAGCTGACCGTTTAACATTCCTCCAGATACAGCGCTATCGCTAACATTGGATACATCAATAGTCGTTCCTAAGTAGCTATTCAGATCCTCTAGCTGTCCCTTACCACCATATTGTGCCAAGTAGGATAAGTCCATCTGCATAATATCTGGGAGTTCATTAGCAGCCGCTTGAGGCGCTAGCTTCTTCCAGTAGTCGTCCCAAGATGCATATTCGGGTTCAATCGTTACATGTGGATTCTTCTCTTCATACATCTTGATAACTTCCAATGTATAATCATGTCTAGGCTGTCCGCCCCACCATGCTATACGTAAGGTGATGTCTTCCTTCTCCTCTTTGACATCCTCTTTCTTATCATTCGTTGCTGCTACCTCTTTAGCCCCATCATTAGTGGCCGCTGTATTGGCTTTATTATCATTGTTGCCAGCACAAGCTGCTAAGGATATAACCATTACAAGTGCAAGTAAAACCAGCATTGCCTTCTTCATTTCGGTGCCCCCTAAATAGATTATTAGTTGAAAGTGCTTTCATTAACATTGTAGGGCATTCGCTGCAAGACCTGAACCCAAAAAACCGTCATGTTTGTTCAAAAAACAGAGGCTCCAGTTATGGAGCCCTCTTGAATTCGCTTGGCGTAAAGCCAGTATGCTTTTTGAATACCTGACTGAAGTACTGTGGGTTGTCTCCAAAGCCTAGCAGCTCCGCGAGCTCGAAAACCTTCACATCATCCATCTCTTCAATTAGCTCTATAGCTTTGTCCATTCTAGCCTTCATAACATAATTGGAGAACCGTTCACCCGTTTCCTTCTTGAAGAGCTTTCCTAAGTAATCAGCGTTCATATAGAGCATCTCATTAGCTACACCGTATAGGGACAGCTGAGCATTATGCAGGTTAGAATGGATAATACGCTCTACCTTGTTGACAACCGTTGACTGCTTATTCTTCATCAGATCATAATGCTCAGTAGTGATCTCTTCGGCCGTATGTTCTACAAAATCCCGTAAAGCTTGTATCGTATCCAGCTTGTCCAATCGCACAAATTCCTTTAAGTATTCATGCATGGTTCGTGGATTAGCTTGGCGAATAATCGCCATGTATATTGGGATCACATATGATTTGGTAACTGTTGTATCCGTCCTTAAGCGCGCTAAGGCATCGAATACCTCTTCGATTTCTCCGAGAACATCGTCAAGACGACCCGTCTTGATCAGCATACATAGCTTGTCCTCATCATATGTAAAATCAATCGGAATTGCTTCTTCGATCGAACCTATATCCCTTTTTGTAATCAGACTTCCTTCACCCAGATAGAACCGGTAATTCAAACAGGCTTGCGTCTCTTTAAACATCCCTCTTGCTTGCGAGATATCTCCTGCTTCACTTAGAGCGATAGTTACATCAATTTTGTAAAATTGGAAAAAGGTTTTCTTAATAGAATCAATGAGTCCGAAAAGCAAGCCTTCCTCGTTAGAGTCTTCAATCAGAAGTAATACCTGCTTACTAATGGTCGTACTTAGCAGTAATGTCTGCTGTCCTAGTATATCCTCTGCGATATTCTTCAAGGCGAACATATGCTCAAATTCAAACGCTCCCTCTAGTTGAAAAAGCAGCATCCGTACCTTCTGATTGTCTAGTTGAATACCGAATAAGCTGCAATAGTCATCCCAGTCTCGTTTACCGTATGATTTGTTCGTCACAAATTCCTTCAGGAACTGCTCCTTAGCATGAGGAAGCACCTTCTTAAGCTCACGTTCAATCCTAGCCATGAATTGTTCCTTGCTGAGCGTTCGATTCCATTCATCCACAACCTCAGTTAGAGCTTGGGTAATGAGCTGTTCATTACAGGGCTTGAGCAAATAATGCTTGACCCCATATCGCATAGCCTTTCTTGCGTAATCAAATTCGCTGAATCCAGACAGCATAATAAATTGCACATGCTGGTCAATCTCTCTTACCCTCTCGACAAGCTGTAATCCATCCATACCCGGCATACGAATGTCCGTTATCACGATATCCGGTTGGTGTGTGACAACAAACTCATAGGCATCCAGCCCATTGCGTGCCGTTCCAATTAGCTCCGTTCCGAAAGATCGCCAATCGATAATCGTAGAGATTCCATCAAGAATTATTCTCTCATCGTCCACTAGAAGCACTTTATACATGACTTTCCCCTCTTTCTAGCGTTAACATCTGCGGTATCTCCAATGACACTCTTGTGTACACATGACGTTCACTCTCGATGTGAAGACCATAAGCTTCACCGAATAACAGCTTGATCCGTTCATCTATATTTCGTAGGCCAATACCCGATCCCCTCGGTCGAATTACTCCACTCTTCAAATCCTCCAATAGCCCCCGGTCCATCCCAGGTCCATTATCCTCCACCGTTAAGACAAGCCCGTTAGGTGTATTCGCTGCACAAATCGAAATTTTACATACCCCAATCATTTGCTCTAGCGCATAGTTAATTGCATTCTCAACAATGGGCTGGATGGATAGCTTTGGAATGAGTGTGCCCTGCATCGCTAGAGGAATCTCATTCTTAAATTCCAATCGATCCTCGAAGCGAATTTTCTGAATGGTAATATAGCTATTAACGATTTCCATCTCGCGCTTGATTGGAATGAGAGGCTCGTTCAAATTCATGGAATTACGGAGCAGATGACCCAACGACTCTACCATTAATGACACTTGTGGCTGCCCATTTACCTTGGACATCCAATTAATAGATTCCAGTGTATTATATAAGAAGTGCGGATTGATCTGTGCTTGCAAAGCCTTAAACTCCGTTTCTTTAATTGTGAGCTGTTTCCTATAATTTTCAGTAATCAACTCATTGATCCTCTGGATCATGATCCGGAAATTACGGTGCATCTGTCCCGCTTCATCCATCGGGAAGAAGTCCTTGTCCAGTTCACTCTCAAGCTCGAAGTTGCCGAATTGAACTCTCTTCATCTTCAGATTCAAGCTCTCGATCGGAGTCGTAATACCCTTAGCAAATCTCAGCACGAGGATAACAATAACAACGAATAATAGACCATACATGATGAGCATCGTATTCTTCACAGTATGAATCGTTTGGAAGATTTTATCGTAAGGGATGACGATCATATATGTCCAATCTGTATAGTTAGAAGGCACGTGGGTAATAAAATATCGCTTGTTTCCTATACTGGGTATAGAGAACCCCGTCTCTCCTGCATAATTCAATTTCAATTCCGATAGCCAGCTAGGAATCTCCCTAGGGTAAACCAAGGACTCCTCACTAATAATTAGAAAAAGAGCATCCTGCTGATTTAAGCCTCTAGCAAAATCGACAAAGAGCTTCTCAATATCTATGCGAATAGCGAGCGTCCCTAGATGATTCAAATCCAGATTAGGTACAGAACGTATTTCTCGGGCGATCACTAAGGCGTGCTCATGTTCATCTGGCGAAACCCAGCTGAGCCCTCCTCTTTTCCCTGCTGCCTCGAGCTCTATTTTATGCTTCCTCTCATTAGGAGTTCTAGTAAGCTTGGCCCCTACACCATATTCTTCACCCTGACCGTCGAAAATGTGTAATGAAAGAATATATTTATCCAGTCCGCCAAGATCAAGTAGACGTTCATTTAATTTTTCAATAGCAACATAATGGTCATATTGGGCATCTCCCCGATTTAAGGAGATGAGATAATTCTGAATTTCCGGGTCGGTCACGACACGATACGATAACCGTTCCATCTTCTTCAATTCATTCTCGATACCTGAGGAAGAGAGGTTCAATGATTTTGCGGATTGCTGGTAAACCTCTTCATCATACACTTCAAAGGCGAATTGTTGAACGAATAAACTTATGATACTTACGACTAGCATGACGATAGTGATTAACACGAACATCTTATGTTTGATCCGGAGATTCGAATAGAGCGCTTTCAATTTATGAGCATAAACCATCATCTGTGCACCACCCTCATCGTTCAAGCAATCGAATAGTTATCTTGAATTGTTCCTAAGTACATTTCACCATGCAATCCCGATTCCCTTCAACTTACTTATAAAAACGTGTATAGTTATATATAGCAATACTTGGGGTTGATCTCTGAACACACATTAATTCATTACTCGACGAAGGGAAGATTCTTGTATGAATGAGCAAGCGAATGCGAATGAACTGGCTAATGAACAGATGAACGAGCAGGCGAATGAGCAGTTGAACGAGCGGATGAACGAACAGGGTCAGAACGTCTATGCATATGTAGGTACATATACCGGATCAGGCTCCAACGGCGTCTATCTGTATCAGCTTGATACGAAGACCGGACAATTCAGTTCAACTGGATTCTGCGCTGAAAGTAAGAATGCTTCTTTCCTAACCATAGATTCCCAACAAAAGTACTTATATGCGGTTGGTGAAAGCAACGAGGGTGAGGTCGTGGCTTTCCGTATTGACCAAGCCACGAATGAATTAACACGAATCAATTCACAGACCAGTCAAGGCAGACATCCATGTCACTTGAGTGTAAACCGTGAAGGGACTTTCTTATTCGCGGTCAATTACTCCGGGGGTAGCGTATGCCTCTATCCTATACACGAGGATGGATCATTAAAGGAGATGTCAGATTTCATTCAGCATGAGGGACATGGTCCTCGAGCTGACCGACAGGAATCACCACATCCCCATTCTATTAACATCGACCCAACGAATCAATGGATTATCGTTCCAGATCTAGGTCTAGACACATTGTTCATCTATCGATTGGATGCTGACAAGGGTAAATTGGTTGAACATCGACAGGTGAAGCTGCATCCTGCTGCTGGCCCTAGACATCTAACGTTTCACCCCTCAGCCCCGTATGTATATGTAATCAATGAGCTTGATTCGACCATAACCGCATTCTCTTACGATGCGTCACTCGGGCAGCTGGATACATTACAGACGATTTCTACACTTCCGGAAAATTACACTGGGGACAGTACATGTGCAGATATACACATCACTCCATGCGGTAAATTTCTGTATGGCTCTAACCGCGGCGATGATAGCCTTGCTGTATATCGAATTGATTCATCAACAGGCTTACTCACACTTATAGAAATCGTCTCAACAGGAGGCCAGACACCGAGGAACTTCTCGATTTCGCCAGATGGTAAGTTCCTGCTAGCAGCGAATCAAGATTCCGATAATATTGTTATATTCAGTATTGATCAATCTACAGGTCGATTAAACAATATGAACCTAAGCGTTGATATCTCAAAACCAGTGTGCATTAAGTTTCTCTAATTAACGATTATTACTGTCACTACAATCAAGAATCCAGAATCAAGAATGAAAAATCAAGAATGAAAAATCAAAAATCAAGAATTCAGTTTTCAGATTTAAGATTTCAGAATTCAGAACCGGAGATTCATAGAAAACCCGTCATCTGTTTATCCTAATATTGGATGCAGATCACGGGTTTTTGTATTCGTTGGCAGGATGATTGGAATCGATTAGATTTGCAGCTTAACAAGCTAACTTGCGGACCGTTGATGCGCTATTATCATTCTTATTACCTTTATAACCAGTTTCGCGGACTCAGGAGCCCTTATTCGTCTGTAATTAAAAATCTTCATACTATTTATAGCTAATAGGGGCTTCTGTGTCCGTTCACCTACAATATTTCGATGAATGTGAGCTAATAGGGGCTTCTGTGTCCGTCAATTCCGTTCTGCATGTGTATTGAAGGTCAAACCCACTCTTCGGCCCATTGTTGTATAGATTCTATAACATTCTCTAAAGCCTTACCTTTATCAGTAAGCTCGTATTCAATTCGTACAGGTGTCTCAGGATATACATGACGAACAACAACGCCCGCTGCTTCCATTTCCTTCAATCGATCGGTTAGCATCTTGTCGCTCATTTCAGGAATTTGTTCCTTCATATCCTTGAATCTTCTAGGTCCGCCCAGCATCACACGTATAATTAAACCCGTCCACCGCTTACCCAGTAATTCAATAGAAACCTCGTATTTGGGACACATATGTGAATAGTCCATTGCTAGTCCTCCTAACTATACAGTGAGCATACCCGTTATTTCGTAATTGTATCACATCCACTATATATTTGTAAGTGGGCATGGTGCTATTGCAAATAGTATTGTCAATATATTGTCGATACCAATCCCTACCTGATCTCGACGTCATTATTAGCTGATGATCACCAAATATATCGGCATACACCAATGCCATTATATATTCCCTTAGTCCATTCTTGCTAGTCATTGTCGATAATCTGTAAAACCGCAGCTTTCTGCTCTCCAATTTTCACAACTTGCTCGAATGTAAGTCCTTTCGGAGAATTAATGCTATATTCAAATTTGGGTATATACTCCTCTTGATTCCATTGGCTTAGCAACTCACTATCCACAACAGTTAGCGGTTTAAGATTCAAGAATGTCGGATCATTGCTGGCAATCCAAGCCTTAACATCTCTAGAATTGGACAATGCAGGTGTAATGATACTCTCCGGCAGTAAATCAATTGTCGAAGTATCCTTATGATGAATCTCGTACACTCTAGTCATGACCAGATGATCACCTCCTATAGCATCTATAGATTCACTTATTAATTTATTATAGTCTAGTGATGTATAGCTGGCATAATCTTCTTCGGTGAAGGTCCTCTGGAATTTCAATAATTTGATGAACCTCGTTTGATTACTAAACCACTTCTTCTGTTCATAGACAATTATGAATGATGTATCCAACCGAGAATCTTCGCCTATCGAGCCAACAATCTCGTATGTACTGGGAATCTCCTTGGAGCTCCTCGTAATTATGGCATAACAATCATGTCCACAGTTACTGGATCCATAAACCTGTTCAGCGACAATGGTGTTCTTAGTTATTCCTGCATATGTCCAAACAAGAATAGTTACAATGATTATTGGGATGATGATTTTCTTCATTCCATACTCTCATCTACTGAAGTTATATGACGTTCGCTCCACATTCGGTATAATCCGAATACCAGAATTGCCAGAGCAATAACCTCAATTACCCTTGGGATAAGAGCTAATACACTGACCCATTGTCCAATACTCATCATATCTCCAGGATTCACTCTAAATGATGACATACGATTCTCTAAGAATATTCTGGTGAAATAAGGGGAAATCCAGCTATAGATCTGACTGATCATCATAATTGCAAAAAAATAGAAACCCGGCATAAATGAATGTTTCTTGCATTGAACTAAGCCTACAATTAATATTGCTGCAATAACAAGAAAAAGTGTAAAACCAAAAAAACTATATAGGTTACTAAAGCTTAACATCATACCATCCCCCAGAGTCCGAATAGGGATACCATACCATAGTCTCCTTATATTAGATTTAGTTAAAAAAGACCGCAAAATGCTGCCACGGTTCTTCATGAAGGGTGGTCAGCGCATACTTATCATGTATAATCCTCAATTAACGCTATACTTGGCGGTACTATTCCCTACAAATTCGTTAAATCATCACCCATGCTCAGAATTTCATCCTACAGCGCAAGTTTCAGCGTTATTGCGCAGTCTAGGCGGTTTTGTAGCGCAGAAACTCGCGTTATCCACCCCAAATTTGCCTATCAGTGGAATTTAACACATATTGGCGGTACTATTGCGCTATCAGCAGCGCTAACAGCAGCGCTAACTACTGCGCAAATTCAACTCATCTAATTCAGAATTAATTGAACCCTACCCCTCTCCACGAAAATTTAACGCCAAACTCCGATTGTTCCACCAAACCCAAAAGCCGCACATTGTATATCCATGTGAGGCTCTCGGTATTAAGTCCCACAAGGCATAACCATGTGAGGCTCTCGGTATTAAGTCCCACACGATTTACCCATGTGAGACTCTTCGATAATTTAAGCTTTTATTCGAAGTAAACCGCCTTACCCGTCTTGGCGGATTCATATATCGCTTCTAGGATTTCGGTGACGACCAGCGCTTGCTCAGGCATTACGATAGGATCCGTATCGTTCAGGATGCAATCAATCCATAATCTAGCCTCACGTGCCGCATCCGATTCGGCCTTGCCATCATAGAAAGCTACTCCACCTGCTCCAAGCTCCGGCTTAGTCACATACAGCTTGCCAAAATCCTCACCATTAATTCGCAAGCCATCCTTCATATCTGCACCAGCCTCTGTACCACATAAGGTGGATTTCGCTTCATCAATTTCGAGCGAATTTAAGGCCCAGCTCGATTCCAGTACAATCGTAGCCCCATTCTGCATCGTAATAAAGCCGAACGCGGAATCCTCTACTGTAAATTTCTCTGGATCCCATGGTCCCCATGCGTTAGCGGCGTCTTTCTTACTGCCTAGCTTATGGTATACATTCCCAACTACACTCTTCACTTTATAGTTATTCATTAACCACAGCGTTAAATCAAGAGCATGTGTACCGATATCAATTAAAGGTCCCCCACCTTGCTCCTCCTCATTCAGGAAAACTCCCCATGTAGGTACAGCTCTTCTACGAATTGCATGGGCTTTGGCGAAGTAGATTTCACCCAGGTCCCCTCGGTCGCATATCTGCTTCAGATGAACGGAATCGGGTCGATGACGGTTATTGTAGCCTATCGATAATTTACGTCCTGTACGTTTAGCTGCTTCCAGCATTAATTTAGCTTCTGCAGAGGTTTTGGCCATTGGCTTCTCACACAGTACATGCTTGCCAGCTTCAAGTGCATCTATGGTTATGTAGGAATGTGATTTGTTCGGGGTGCATACATGTACAACCTCGATCGACTTATCCTTAAGCATCTCTTTGTAGTCGGAGTAAACACCAATTCCTTCGTTACCTATTGCATCTGCCGCTGCTTGCGCACGCTCTACTATGATGTCACAGAATGCAACCAGCTCAACCGTATCCAGCTTTAACAGACTAGGAATATGCTTGCCATTAGCAATACCTCCACAACCAATGATCGCTACTCTAACTTTCCTTGTATTCTCAACTTTACTCACTTACCTCGACCTCCCATAATTTAGTTTTTCCTGACCTTCACTTCTATATTGACCTGGTGTCATACCGAACCGTTTGCGAAACACATAGTACAGATAATTGCTGCTCATAAACCCATGCTTCAGCGCTATGCCTTGCACAGATTCAGAGCTATTCATTAAATCCTGACATACATGCGATAGCCTTAAATCCTCTAGATACTTGGAAAAAGAAAGCCCTGACCGCTCAGCGAAAATACGCTGCAGCTGTCGTTCGCTTATCGATAATTTATTCGCAACATCCTCCAGAGTAATGGGTCTAGAATAATTATCCGCGATAAATTGCGAGGCTAATACATAACGATGTGTATTCATATCCCTTGATGGAAGCTCAAGCGGGACCTCTTCCATATCGTATGCTTGAACCGTTCTGAGCAGAATTTGAACAATGGCATGATGAATCGTTGAATTATAGCCTAGCTTCATTCCCGACCATGAGCGATATGCAGTTAGAAACCACGGCATCGCATGACGATGATCTAATGTTGGTCGATGCGGGAGCTGCTCCAGCTGCTTGAAGCATGCGTCTGCCTCCATGATGTCGAGATGATTCCCCCAATATTGCTGAGGAATCTCATTGCTATCGAATAGCTTGGTAGCCTCTAGATGCAAGCATAATTCATCCATAGCCTCATCATGGGCGGACTCTTGATAATGCTCAAGCTGAGGTCCGGTTACATAGACCATACCCTCATGAAGGTCATAGGACTGATCCTTCAGTATCACCCTTCCACGTCCTCTGGGAATGAAATGAAATTCATACTCAGAGTGGTGATGGAACGCGATGCTCTTACCAGGGGGAAAGGAAGTTAGATGACAGCGCAGCACACGTATGCCGTAATTCCCCCATTGGAAGCGAATATCCAGACGATCGAGCGCATCAGGCTTAGCCTCCATCATCTGGAATAGGAAGGGCGGGCGTCCAGCCTTACCCGAGCTCATCGATATGGACCGGTTGCTTCAATTGATTCGATAGATTTGACGCTTCCATTAATCGAGTCAGGTCCACAGCCAGCCTGATATTCTCATCCGCGGTTGTGTCATGCTGTATATGCTGCACCCATTGTTCAAACGCCGTCATCCTTGATGGAGGTAACGCAGATATCTCGGTCCAGCCATTAGCATAATCGGGGGACTTTGTACTTCTGATTAGCAGCCTCTCCTCTGGGGTGCCGTACAATAAGCTTCCTTCGGTCCCATGAATTTCTATCGTGAAGGGAGAATGTGCATTAACGAAGCCTGCCTCAACAATGCCTACCCCTCCATTCTTATAATTCAGAATCGTAACCGCGTTGTCCTCAACATTCTTACCTAGGACGTAACCATAATTGGCGCTTACCGATTCGGGGAGTCCCATGAACAATCGTGTCAGATACATAGGATGACAGCCAAGATCAATCATCGCCCCACCACCGCACTGCTCCTTATTGTAGAAATGATCTGGTAACCATCCTGCAGATGCACCATTATGGGCAAGACGTACCCTTACAAGAGTTAACTCTCCTAATAAACTTTGATCCAGTACACCTTGAACCGCCTGCGTATAATTCGCATTCAATCTAGGTAAGGACACCGTTAATTTAACTTGATTCTGCTTTACAGCTGCTAGGATTTCGTTCGTTTCTTTAATATTGGTCGCTATAACCTTCTCTGTGAATATATGCTTGCCTGCCTTAGCAGCTGCAACCATAACATCCCGATGCATATTCGTGGGAGTTACAACGATAACTCCATGAATATCTGGATTAGCCAGCAAGTCCTCTATAGATTCATAGAATACGACACCTTGCTTTGCCGCTTCCTGCCGTCCCCTCTCAGGAATCTCATCCCAAATTGCGACAACCCGTGTATCCGGATGCTCATTTGCCTCTCGCGTATAATCGTTAGCATGAACATGCCAGAAGCTCAATACAGCTACATTAATCAAAACTTAGCCTCCTCATTTCGGACTATAATATTACGCAAAATCATTTGTTCCACATGACTAAATTATCATAAATTGATATTGATTTATAGTGTGATTTCAGGTGGATTTACTACAAATTTACGACACGATGGCCTCGTCGCTTTATTCCAACCATTCGATTGAGATCGATAATTTGTTCGCTGCAAATTCGGATTTGTGCCGAATCTTATATTCCATCTCTGTGTCGGGCAGATGAACCTTCTGTCCTCTGACGATAGCTGTATCCGTAGACAATTGATCAGCGATAACTCTAAGAAAATCAGCAAACTGTTCCTTTCCTCCAACAAACTCTTCTTCTAATTTCATAGTGAGCGCCTCCCTAATAATGGTGATATGATCGCATACTTTTCTAACTCGAATTGATAATCCTCAAGAATTTTCTTAAGCTCCCCTTGTTCGTTCTTCTTGAATGGATTCTTCACATATCCGTAATACTTGTGTGGGAATAATAGATCAATATATAGAATCTCTCTTTGCTCTAGGCTCAGCGGCAGCACCGATTCGTAGCAGCTGATAATACGCTCCAACACCTCGGCATCCCACCGCTCCAAGTGGTCCATATACTTGGAGATCAGCTTACGCAGATCGCGGATTGGAAGATCGTAGGCAAGGTTATCTAGGTCCAGGACGTATACACCTTTCTCTGTAAGCAATGCATTGCCTTTTCCGTAATCCTGATGACTCATATATCCATGCTTGCCAATTGCATGTACCCATTGTGTATAGGTGGATGCTCCAAGCAGTTCAATGGCTTGCTTGGCCATGGTTATCATCAGTACCGAGGTACTGGAATAGGTTTGATGGAAGCTTGAGGTGCGCATATCCGATTGATTCTTCCACTCGATTAGCTCCTTATACATCTTCATATAGTGGTCAGGCCAAGCTCCCATGCGGTCATAGACAGCACAAGCATTAGTCGGAATATAGCCTACGGAGGATTGTTGGAATGCCGCCAATCCCTTCAGCCCGTTACATAGATCATCCCAATTCTCATCCATCCGCAAATCGCTTCCTTCGATCCAAGTGTAGAGGACCAGTGCATATCCTTCATGAATGAAGAATAACCCATCATCCTTGGTAGGGATAATATGTGCTACTAGTGCATTATTGCCTGCCAGATAGGCTTGTGCCCCAGTGGTAAATTTGACGATCGGAATCGATTTCCTTATTCGTTTGAGGCACACTGTACCTGTTGAAGTTTCGAGCTTCCATATCGTCTTAATGCCCCCAGCTTGGATGACTTTCATGCTGAGAACCTCCAGATGTGGATAATGCTCTGACATTAATTGTGCACCCAAGTCTAATAATGAATCATTCGCCTCCATGCTCGATCACCTCATCTAATTGAGAGAGGAAGGACTGAATTACGCGCGGTTTACTTAATTCGGTAGTCAGCATTTCCTGTAAACGAGCAATGTGCTTTTCCGTTGTCCATTTCGCCTCTCTCTTCTCATAAAACTTAGATATCTGTCCATAGAACAAATGCGGGAATTGAATATCTGCTGCAAGAACCATGTATTGCTCCCTCGTTAATGGATTCACCGCTTGATAAGCCCTCATCATAGCCATCATGACCTGTAAATCCCACTCTGGTCGTTGTTTCATTACTTTGTTCAGAATTTTCCTGATATCTCGCACTGGAAGATCAACGGTTAATGAGTCCATATCGTACACATACAGATGGCCATCATTGCCTATCGCTAAATTTCCGGCAGCATAGTCCTGGTGACATAATGTCTTCTCTGCCATTGTAGCCTCCACCCACTGATCGAAGCAGGATTGTTGAAGCATAGATATGGCTGCTTGGCATTGAGCGAGCTGTGAGTCTACATGTTGGAGGAATAATTGGTCATATTCACTTTGCTCCAGGGATTGGGCACGCTGCTCCTTCCATAATAATAGACGCTCATATCTTCTCTGAAAATCCACCTTCCATTCCGCCTGGAGAAACGAAGGAAAGACCCCAGTAGGCGACTCAATCCCCTTAGACGCTCTATGAAAGGAAGCTAATCCTTGTAGGATCTGTAACAGCTCATCTTCATGATCATAATCAGGTGATTGTCCATGAACCGCTTCGAATAAGACGAAGTATTCACCATCTTGTTCGGCGTACCCTGCTCCAGAATTCGTTCGGATTACACCTGGTGTATGAATCCCATTCCCCTTCAAATAATTAATCGCATGGACCATGAACATGATATGCTCTTCTCTAAAAGGCACCTTCTTCAGGATAACTTCCCCGATGTCTGTTTGAATCGACCAGACCGCTTTTTTTCCTTTGTACGATAATAGGTAAATCTTAGCAGCCTCAAGTGGATAATGAGCGATCACCTTCTTGACCACCTCAGCGAATATCGTATCCATCTCATTTCCTCCTCCTCATTGCACTCCGATATAGACCCTCAAACCGCTCAGCTGCATGCTCAAACCCAAACCTGATCTCTGCTGTTGCTCTAGCTGCTTTACCAAGCCTCATCGCTTCCGATCTATTCGATAATAGGCTATTAATCGCAGTTCCAAAGGCATCTGGATTATTATAATCATCGATCACAATCCCATTATCACCAGACTTAATCACTTCAGCATTACCGCCACGATTCGTTGTAATAATTGGTAACCCCGCGCCCATTGCTTCATAATGAACTCTGGCCAATGGCTCCTGCCATTGAGAGCTGCAGACGAATATATCTCCGATTAGAAAATGCGATGGGATTTCACTAGGAACAATGAATTTCGTGAATACCACACGACCCTCACCAAGCGATTCCGCAAGTCGACGAATACCCAAATTGTAAGCGTCCATCCCATCGTCACTAAACCACTTGCTTCCAATAATAAGTAGAGCTGCGTCCTCATGCTCTTGAATGACCTGCTCCATAGCTTGAATGAGAATGTGAGGTCCCTTAACTTCACTAAGTCGCCCAACAAATAGGATGACCTTCTTCTCAGTAACGCCGTAATGACGTCGAAGCTCATCTCTTCTTGACTGCGCTTCTTCTGACCATATGGGCTTATATAGATTTAGATTGATGCCGGAATATACGGTTCTTACCTTCGTTCTGGCAGATGGAAAGCGTGTAACGATAGTTCGACCAATATAGTTACTGATTGACATTATTTGATCAACGGCCCTAATCGCTAAATTCCCCATCTCAGCAGAAATCTTAGACTCTCTGAACATCTCATTATGAAGACTAACGACAAATCGACTATCCGGGATAGCAGACTTATAGAGCAGGATATCCCGCGGCCGATTATATACATGAATCAAATCATAAGCCTGCTTCATGTGATATCGCCTTAATAATTGTTTGGCCACTCCAATATTGTAGTCTTCACGTGGAATACGAATGTATTCAATGCCATTGCGTATCTCCTGATCGGGTAGTTCAGGGTCTGTTATGCAATAGATAGTCAACTCATGCTTCTCGCTGATATATGGCGCTATGCCATCTATTAGAATTTGGATAGCCCCTCCTCTAATCGGGGGTACGGTAAGCTTCTCTGTACAGATAAAAGCGATCCTCATCGTCTCACACTCCTTCCTATCCTAATAGAATATGAGTTATCTACTTAATAGGAACGGCGAATATACCAAATGGTATGTCCATAGCAATTGGAGCAATTATTTCATATGTTATGTATATATGAAGATGATGAGGAGGTGAAGACAGATGCATATTCTAGTTATAGGTACAGGCTATGTGGGTACTACAACGATAGTGGCTTTTGCTGAGATGGGCTGGAAGGTTACGGGGCTTGATACAGATATGAGGAAAATACAATTATTACAACAAGGCACACTCCATTTCTACGAGCAAGGTCTAGAGGATTTGCTTGTGAAGCACTTAAAGGATAGGAATATAACCTTCACTTCAGATTCAGAGGATGCAATAAGGGCTCACAACATCATATTCATCTGTGTGGGTACACCTTCCCATGCAGATGGAAGCGCAGATTTAACTTATCTGAAGGAGGTATCCAAGGAAATCGGTCATGCTATGAATGGCTATAAGCTTATCATTAACAAGAGCACCGTTCCCGTGGGCACTCTAGAGAAGGTGGCGAATTGGATTAAATCTACAAACGATTCATCCCAAGCATTCGATGTAGCCTCGAATCCTGAGTTTCTGCGAGAAGGCAGTGCACTGACCGATGCGTTACATCCAGATCGGATTGTTATCGGAGCATATAGTGATAGCGTTAAGACCCAGTTGAGAGAGCTCTATCAATCTATGGAATGTCCGATCATGATTACAACGCCAAGGACTGCTGAATTGATCAAGTATGCTTCCAATGCTTTCTTAGCAACGAAGATTTCGTATATGAATGAATTATCAAGACTGTGTGACCAGCTTGGTGTTAGTGTCATCGATGTTGCTCAAGGTATGGGCCTAGACCCTAGAATCGGTCAGAGCTTTCTACGGGCCGGAATCGGCTTTGGAGGCTCCTGCTTCCCTAAGGATATCGCTGCGCTACTTCATACCGCAGAGAAGCACGACAGTGATTTATCCATAATAAAGAATGTCATGTCAGTTAACCAGAGTCAGACTATGTATCTATTGAATAAAGCTCGCAAACGGTTATCAGGCTTCCAGCATCGAAGAATAGCTTTATTAGGCCTCGCCTTTAAGCCTGATACCGATGATACGAGGCACTCTCCTTCACTTCGAATACTAGATAAGCTATTGAGAGAGCATGCTTATGTAACTGCTCATGATCCGGTGGCTAAGCTTACATTGGACTCCCATCACAATTGGAAGCAGTGTAATCGTCCTGAACAAGCGCTACGGCGAGCCGATGCTGTTATTCTATGTACAGAATGGCCGCTCTACCAGTCAATAGATTGGTCGCGAATGAGAGACATTATGAACAAACCCAATATATTCGACGGTCGCAATATGCTAGATGCCCAGCAGATGAGATCTCTTGGGTTTCATTACCAAGGAATCGGCTATGAATAAAAATAACGAGCAGGCGTAAATTGCCTGCTCGTCTTACTATCAATTGATCTACTTACCTAATAGCTCCAAATGTCTGCCGATATGTCGAATTAATGCCAGCTCATATTGCTCCTCTTGGTCGATTAGCGCATTGAAGAATCTATCCTTGTACAACCATTCACCAGAAGCATCCTTGGCCTGTAACAACAATCCATAAGTGATATGAATCAGCTGTCGAGCGTTATCCTCATCCATGTATGTCGGCAGGTCAGCATCAGTGACTTGGTCAAGCGGTTTAATCTTACTGAAATCAGCGGATACATGATAATAAGCCAGCGCTTCCTGAACATGATCTGCCGCATACGTATGCATCTCGCGATATAGCGCCGGTTGTACCTTAGCTACTGTACGCACAGCCTCCAACCAGTTTGTCCCTGCTGTCTTGGCATGGAAGCGTCCCTTCGTATACTTCGCTATAATCGGGAATACGCTGAACTTATCGCTCCCCGAATGGATACTTAGCTTATAGCCAAAGTGGTCCGCTATCGCAGCATGGATAGCTAGCTCCACCTCGAACTGAGCAATGTCTCCAATGTAGTCGATTCCCTTCTGGAACTCCCCACAGAACCGTGGAGCCATACTGAAGATGTCCACACCTCTAGCATATAACTCAGTAGCGATCAGATAATGAGCAGCAGGCTCAGTTGAAGTTAACGTCTCATCAATTGAGATTTCAAAATCAACCGTACGCCCAGCATTCTGAATATATGTGTCATAGACATGAACCATGAAGTTAATGGCTTCGCGGTAAATCAACACCGTTTTCATTAAACTAAGCTTATCAAACTGAACCGTATTACCACCCACATCAAATTTTTGATCTAAGTATAAGCCTTCATAGTGCTTCCTTGTATCCTCTGGCAATAAGCCGTATTGGGACTCCACCTCTGCTCTAGTCAAACCTTCAATCGTGTTATCGATATTCTCTGAGCAATCCAAGGTCAGCATCGTGAACCCAAGATCAAGCGACATCTGGATATCCTCTTCCTTCTTCAGATGATCGCCATCCGCTCCAAATCCGCCTGTATAGCCTTCTTGGAAAACCGCATAGCATGCTGCATCCATCACCTGCTTGTAATCACGACCGGTCAGCGCTAATTCTCGAATGCTTTGTTGGGCAAGAACCGGTTTAATATCACGGTTAATGACCGTTTTGATATGCCCTGGTGAAGCAAGACCTAGACGATCACCTAGACCAAGCGTGGCTACTTGCTTACCGAAAGCGACGGGAGCGGTGTAAGGAAAGTATTTATTTAGCACTAACCGATTCGCATGCGTTAACCCACATATTTTGTAGCCATCAGCCGTTTCCCCTTGAAGCTCATCGAACAGCGGACCCTCTCCAGCAGCTAACAGAAATCTAGTCCGATTCTCTTTAATCATCAGTAGTTTCACGTGTGCATAAGTGGCAAAAGATAAAGGGTACACATGGACCCCTTCTTGAGTAACACCAGAGATATCTCCAGTATTCATCGCTTGTATTAAATTATTAAATTTGTTCAAAATTGAATCCCCCTATTCGTTTAGTAAAGCTAATATTAGCATAACATGACTGCTGCTTCGGTTTCCACCTATCTTTTCAGATTAATTATTTCCTTGTATCCATTATTGGTAATAAGGAAAAAGCCCAGACAGCTTTCCTGAGCTCCTTAACCACCTAGAACTGACTAATTCACTACTATTCAAACCTCACAAGATCCTTCACCCGCACTGGCATGCCCGTACGTAATGACATATTCCCAGCGACGCCCGTTAATATCGACTTTGCACCATCAACATGTGAAGCAGCACGCTTGAAACGATCCTCTTCAGGAATCCCAAATATATCATTCAGCATAACACGGTCACCACCGCCATGACCGCCAATACCTTCCTCGATTTCAACTGAATACGGCTCAGCGAACATTGGGAATACGGTGAGCTGCTTACCCTCAAGCGCACCCTCCTGCGACTTCTCCCCACCTGCATTCACATAAGACTTCTCTACAACATTGACCTCAATGCGCCCCTTGCTGCCATTGAATACAACCCGGTATCCTTCCCACGGCATATAAGCATTCAAGGAGTAAGTCATGATAGCTTTGCTCTTATACTTAACAAGCACACCCATTGTATCCTCGATATTAATGCCATCACCGAATACACTTTGGTCGCGTTGGTAGCCATCTTCCTTCTCCGCATCCAGATATAAGCCCTTAAGGGAAGGGTTGTCCTCCATGTGTAGAGCGAAAGGATCGTTCTTGGGTATCTCACTCCCATGCGCACGTTGGTAAAACTCGGTTACACCGCGCTTCTCCGCATTCTCTCGACCATAGAAATTTAATCCACCTAATGCGAATACCGTATCGGGCTCAGAACCCAACCAGAAATTTACGAGGTCAAAATGATGCGTAGACTTATGCACAAGCAGTCCGCCACTATTACGCTTGTCCCGATGCCATCTGCGGAAGTAATCTGCACCATGCTCCGTGTTCAACAACCACTCGAAGTGAACTGAGAACACATCACCAATAGCGCCATCCATAATGAGCTCACGAATCTTCGTGTTATGTGGAGCGTAACGGTAATTGAATGTTACCCTTAGCTGTTTACCCGTTGAATTTACGGTGTCAATAATCTCTTGGCATTTCTCTTCATCGACAGTCATGGGCTTCTCGCTAATCACATCACACCCTGCATGCATAGCACGAATGATGTACGTATGATGGGTACGGTCTATTGTGGTTACAATAATAGTATCCGGCTTCTCCTGCTCGATCATTCGTTCAAATTCATCTGCTTTATAAGTTGGAATCGCCTTGTGGTCATACTTCGTAGTCAGCTGCTTGTTAGCATAATTCATCCGGGTTTGATTCAGATCACAAAAGGCTACAAGCTCAGATGTTTCCCGATAATCCGTTGCCAATGCAGCATAGAACATCTCTGCACGACCCCCAGTACCGATAAGTGCGTATCTTTTCTTCGTCATTCTCTACACTTCCCTTCCATCGTCTACTAAGAATAGTACCGCAATATTGTTGAAGCTTCTATGTATATTTTGTGGATATCGCCATTTACCTTGCATATTTTGTCGTGATATAATTTGAACTATATCAACGATCATGAATTCAGAGTGGAGGCTTATTATGCCTGGTTGGATCGAGATTGAACGTATGGTGCGTAGAGGCCATTATACGATGTCCCTGAACCATTTTCACGACCATTATGAGATGTATTACCTGCTGTCTGGCGAACGATATTACTTCATCCAGAATAAGACTTATCATGTTCAGAAAGGTGATCTAGTACTCATTGGCAAACAAACCTTGCATAAAACAGCGGACACCGGTCTTGCTGATCATGAACGTATTCTCGTGAGCTTCAACAGTGATTATCTGCAGCAACCATCGATTGAACAGAGTCTTACCACAGTCTTCCTAGGTGAGCTTCATGTCCTTCGTCTGAACGTTCAACAGCAGACTTACATCGAAAGGCTGTTATTCGAGCTCGATCGAGAACAGCAGGAGCAACGCGAGCAGCATGAGGTCTATGTGCATGCACTCCTACAGCAGCTACTAATCACGGTCCATAGAATCTACACTAGAACGCAGGATATATTCGAATTTGTCTCTCCTACCCACAAGAAGATATCCGAGATGGCTGATTATATTAACCAGCATTATGCTGAAAGCTTACCTCTATCCGAGGTTTCTGCGACCTTTCACATGAGCTCATCCTATACCAGTAGAATGTTCAAGCAGGTTACTGGTTTCTCATATATCGAGTACATTAACAGTGTAAGAGTGAAGGAAGCTCAACGCATGCTACGAGAAACTAAGTATAAGGTTATCCGCATCGCAGAGGAGGTTGGCTTCGAAAGCGTTGCTCACTTCGGACGTGTATTCAAGCAGATTAGCGGAACAGCCCCAATGGAATATCGCAGAGCGATGTATAGAATAAACCCCTAACCGTACTCGACTAATGTCGTATTGTCACATTCTGTCATAGTAGCTACAATGGAAGAGAGTGTTACTATACATAGATTCATAGGGAAGAGGGCTAGGTCATCTTGGCGAGCATCTTGATCGTGGACGACTCACTTATTATGCGCCGTAACTTACGTACGATCCTTGAACGGAATGGCCACGAGGTCATTGCGGAAGCAACGAATGGCGAGGATGCCATTCGTTTATACGCGCTGCACCATCCTGACCTAGTCACGATGGATATTACTATGCCCATCTTGAATGGCATTGAAGCGGTAAAGCGAATTACTACTCATTATCCGAATGCTAGCATTATTGTAATAAGCGCGTTCGACCAACGTAATATGCTTTTCGAAGCCATGGAGAATGGAGCTAAGCATTACATTATCAAACCTATTACCGAAGCCAAGCTCTTGCAAGCCGTAAAGTCAACGCTAGCATCGGTAGTCGTTAATGACCCAAATTCACCAACAAATCACTTTTCTGACACACTTAATCACACATCTAAATCTAACCAGCCGAATACCATGTCCTCCGGGCGAGTAGATACCATATCCGTTGAGAATCATGATGGTCGATTTAGAATCCTATTCCCAAAGCCGCTGCTGCCGGAGCATATGAATGCTTGCCGAGTTGCACTGAAAGGTCTGATCTTCATTCGACCTCTCTCACTTACTATTGATTTCCAATCTATAGAAGTGATCCAGCCTTGGGCTATCCAAGCCATTCAAGAAATATCTGAGAGCATCAGACAAGCTGAGGGTAATCTCCAATTCATTATTAAGGATGCTGAGCTTCGTAAGCAGCTGATCGAGAGCATTCCTTCTATTCGAGTTCAGGATGTGATTGCATGAAATTAAGGAGCTTCTCACGAACAACCATGGTTACTTCAAGCGTTATCTGGATGCTTGCCATGATTATTCCTAGCTTAATTATCACAATGACCATAGTTAAGAGTGTACCTCACAGTGTTAATTGGATATGGCCATTAGTAGCCTCCATTCAATTAATCAGTTGTATCATCATCGTATTCATCCAGTTCAATCGTAGGATTCGCAAGCCGTTAGAAGCATTCCAAACGATGCTTGAGAACATTTCGGAAGGATTTATGCCCGAGGATGTACCAGATGAGCTAATCCGTAAAGCAGATCCCGTTGTCTCAGATGCTTATCGCAATGTTATCCAGATCAATCAGATGATGCTGCGGAATGTGGACCATCTAGAGAAGGGGTTCGAGGAGGAACGACTTGGTAAGCTGAGACAGATCGAGTTGACCCAGGCTTACGGACGCTTCGTGCCTCATGAATTTCTCGACAACCTTGGCAAGAGGAGCATTGTAGATATCCGTCTCGGAGATCATGTGCGAACACAGATGACCGTGCTCTTCTCCGATATTCGCGCATTTACAGCCTTGTCGGAGAGTATGAGTCCTGAGGAAACCTTTGATTTTCTCAACGCATACATGTCGTATATGGAGCCCATCGTGAAGAAGCATGGTGGCTTTATTGATAAATATATTGGTGATGCCATCATGGCTTTATTCCATTCACCTAATGAAGCCGTGAGCGCTGCATTAGATATGCTGAATCAGCTCAACGAATTTAATGGGAATCGACAGGCTGGCGGCTCACCTCCGATCGACATTGGTATTGGACTAAATACGGGAACACTCATGCTTGGGGTGGTTGGTGGTAACCATCGTATGGAAAGCACCGTAGTGAGTGATGCAGTTAATGTAGCCTCACGCATTGAGAGCATGAACAAGCTTTATGGGAGCCAAATTCTAATAAGTGAATCTACTTATGCTGCTATACCTAATCCCGCACAATATTCGTTTCGCAGGATTGATCATGTTGTTCTCGAAGGAAAATCAAATACGATAAACATTTACGAGGTCGTTCAACTTACGGGAGGTGAAGCATCATGACTACAGAGCCCATACATTCTAAGTCATCCAAACCATCAAAACCACTTAAGGTGAGAAAAAACCGCCGAACGCTTAAAAAAAGAATCTATCGCTCCTTCATGCTATCCTCGATCATTAATGTGTCTTTTTTCGGCATCATCATCGTGCTCATTCTTGCTTTTGCCTTTAAGCCTGTTCTTATTCTCTCAACTAATTTTATCAGTGGATCCATTGCTTCAGACATGAACAAATCTTATTTTTTACAAGAACAGGCAATTGCCAACCTGCATGAATTCGATCCGAATGCTGAGCAAGCTACTGCATGGAAGCAGCATATCGAGGAGATATCGAAGGTAGAGTACTATTTTCCCCTATTAGCAATGTCCGGCTTTGAGGTTGTTCATTCTGAGAATGGCCATGAAATTCCAGCTAAGCTCGTCTATGTATCCATTGAGCTGGATAATGAGATTGTCTATTCGAATAAGCCGCAGGATAGCGGTAATATGGTCATGAATGGACCGATTGGAGCATTATTCGAGCTATATACGATTGAATCTACCAAGCCTCTCTTAGATCAAGAGGGCGTGGAGGTAGGTAAGGTTTACGTAGGCTTCGTCCCAGAGGTAGCTGCCTTCTTCATAGCCATGCTGGTTATTATCTTCATCATACTTATTGTTCTATCGCTCATTATGAATGCAATATTCAGCAAATTATTCACATTGCCGCTTATTAAACCACTCAATCAGCTAGAAAGTAATTTCCGAGCCTTAGCAGAGGGGGATTACGCTACAACCATTGAGTCTCAGTTGCTCCAGGTGAAGCGTCCTTTACGAGAGATCGAGTCGATTACGAATTCCAATACCCAAATTCTACAGACGATGAGGGATTATACCGAGCTGCTCCAGCACCAGAAGGACACGGTAGATGAACAATATGAGGAATTAGAAGCTCAGAATGATGAGCTGATTCGATCCAAGGAAATGATAGAAGCGGCACAACTAGCACTCGAGAATAGAGAACGGTCACTCCGAAATCTCTTAGATAATGCTGGACAAGGCTTCCTTACCTTCGGTGCTGACCTGATCATCGATGAGCATTATAGCCAAGAATGCAATCGGATGTTCTATTGTGAGTTTGTTGGTCTAACTATTCCCAACGTGTTATCCTTCGGTGACGAGGATCAAGAGAAGTTTCTAACGAACATATTCAGTCGAATTTTCGAGGAGAAGGATGAGTTCAAACGTTCGATCTACATTCCTTTACTACCAGAAGAAATTGAGCGAGACCATAAGATCCTACATATTGAATATAAATTAATTCGTGATCTTACTAGAACTCAAGGTAATGATCAAGCCCACGATACGGTCATGATGATCATCCTTACTGATATTACCGAAACTCGTAAGCTGCAGCATATGATGAACGAAGAGAGGAATATTCTGAATATGGTCGTTCATGTGGTTAGCCACTATAACGATTATGTAGAGTGTGCAGGCGATTATCGACGATTCTGTATCGAAGAGCTTGGCGAGCGACTAGAGGAGAATAAGGCGACGGTAAAAGAAAAATTGATCGAGCTATATCGAGAGCTCCATACGTACAAAGGGAATTTCGCCCAGATTGGGTTAATCCATATTGTCCGTAAATTACATGAAGTCGAGAACCGCATCGCACAGATGCTCAGAGATACTAGCTTTATGAGCAAGGAGGAACTCATCCACTGGGTGAATGGGCTCAAGCTGGAAGCCTGGTTAGATGAAGACTTAAGCATATTGAAGCAATATCTCGGTGAGGCCTTCTTCCAGCAGCAGGATGTATTGCTTGTGGATAAGTCACGGCTGCTCGATATTGAGAAGAAGATGCTGGCTGTGCTCTCACCTGCCGAGTATCGTTTGCTGCTTCCAGAAATACGCAGACTACGCTACAAATCATTCAAGGAGTTACTCCAGTCATATCCCGAATATGTCGCAGAGTTAGCTGAACGCTTCGAGAAGGGCATTACCCCTTTCCATGTGGAAGGTGAGGACTTCTTAGCGGATACATCCAAGTATTATGATTTCAGCCGTTCGCTTACACATCTGTTCCGCAATATAGTTGATCATGGCATCGAACCCATTGATGAACGCGTCACACAGAGTAAAGAAGAATTTGGAGCTGTGCAATTCAAACTTGCGCTAGAGCAAGGTACCATTGTGATTCAGGTTTCGGATGATGGATCAGGGGTCGATCTAGATCGAGTTCAGAATAAAGCATTAGAGCAAGGATTGCTTACGAAAGAAGAATTACTGTTGCAGACATCCGATTCATTATTATCATTGATCTTCCATCCTGATTTCTCTACCAAATCACAAGTAACCGACATCTCTGGTCGTGGAATGGGTCTATCCTCAGTTCGCGCTGAGGTAACAAAACTGGGTGGAACCATCCAGGTATTCACAGATGCAGGGCAAGGTACAACGTTCCGTATCGAGCTGCCTTATGAGGAAATTCACGATTTCCCACCATTGGAATTTCCAGCTGTACTCGAGCCAATTGTTGAGAAGACGAGAGCTTACTTTCATGAGCACCTACAGTTAGAATTCCAGCCTCTATCCACGTTCGAGCTACTCCCCGTGGACAAGCTTGAGCTGAGTAAGGTTACGACCTTCGTTAATGTGCGGGGGGCACTCGAGGGTACATTTATCTTAACTATCGATCAATCATTATCCCTCTCTATTGTAAAGCGATTTCTATTCGAGGAAGTCTCAGATGACGAAATCATACCATATATCGAGGACAGCTTAGCTGAATCTGCCAATATCATACTAGGCAATTCGATGAGAACCTTCGACAGCTATGAGGAGTATATTCTCATGGATCCACCAATTACCTTCTTCACTGAGAATGCCTTCGTGCGATATGCCCAGTCCGATATATGGCGCTGCGATATGCGTTCAGCTGATGGTGGTATGAGCGTGTGCTTTATTATATCTAACAAAAGTTAGACAAATTAATCGACAATTACTTCTTAAACTTTAGCGCTAGATTTAATAGGAGGTTTCCCATGTCCAACATATTAATCGTTGATGATTCAATTCTAATGAGAAGAAACTTGAGAATATTGTTACAGCAGGCTGGCCATAATGTGGTTGCTGAGGCATCTGATGGTATGCAAGCCTTCAGTGAATATGAGAAGCACCTACCAGACTTAGTAACAATGGATATCACTATGCCCCTTATGAACGGAATTGACTCAGTGAAGAAAATCATTGCCAAGTATCCACAAGCGAATATCGTCATGATCAGCGCACTCGACCAGAAGAACATGGTGTTCGAAGCCATTCAGAGTGGCGCGAAGCACTATATCTTGAAGCCCATCACGATTGAGAAGATACTCTCCACCATTAACAGTGTTCTACAAATTAGCCCGCCCGCAGATCAGAATCTTACTTCTGAGAAATCCCATAAGTCCAAATCTGGTCCAACCCCATTCAACATTGAGAATAAGAATGGCATATTCATAGTAAGCATTCAATCCACTATTACACCCGCTACCCTTAAGGACTTAGAGTTAGCTATCCAAGGGTTTCTATTCATTAAACCATTGAAGCTCATCTTCGAATTTAAGAATATGACCTCCATTCAAGACGACATTCTCGCGGGAATCCAACGATTCTACCAAGACATTGAGCAAGCAGGTGGCGTATGCAGAATTGTGAGCGGCGACTTGGAGCTAATCATGTATCTGAAGAACAAGAATGCCTTTGATCGCATTTATACCGAGGTTGCTCAGACGATCCTTTAATCTTGTTTCAGCCTATTAATTAGAGCGGTTTGGCCGCTCTATTCACACTCATCTGCTCCAATTTCACTCTGTAGGTAGAGGCTCTTTGGTACTCTATTCACACTCATTTGCTCCTAGTTCACTCTGTAGAGGCTTTTTGGTACTCTATTCATACTTGCTCCCTCTTCTGCTCCAAGCTCACTCTGTAGAGGCTCTTCGTCGCATTTTCATCAATTTACATATGCAAATCCCTTGTCCATATCCCGTATAAAGCTTATAATTATCATATCCCTGAAACAGCCACCGACCAAGCCCCGTGTCGGACTCCGCATGGGAATCCAAGGTCTGTAAGGACTACCATTCAAGGGAGGATTGCTATTTATGGACAATATCGAGATGTTCCGTATGATTACACAGGCAATAACAGAGAGTAGTGAAGATTTAAAATCACATTTAATTGAAAAGATCGATGATGTTCGAACCGAATTAACTGCTAAGATCGACGATGTTCGGACCGAATTAACCGCTAAGATCGACGATGTTCGAACCGAATTAACTGCTAAGATCGACGATGTTCGAACCGAATTAACTGCTAAGATCGACGATGTTCGAACCGAAATGAACTCGAGGTTTGAAGAGGTAAACACTCGCTTTGATAAATTGGATACTGACATGGAGTATCTTAAATCCAAATTTTTTGAGCATGATAAAGATATATTTATGTTAAAGAAGAGAATTTAATCCTAGATTACACTCCTACTATGAGGCGATCTCAAAGGTTTAATTAACCCGAGAGATCGCCTTTGATATTTAAAAAAACTATACATGTGTAACTCAATTACTCTAACAATCCGATACGTCCCCAAAATTTAGTATTCAGCTCATATCACGTACAGCTTGATTACATGCCGACAAGTATGCATGAGCCGCAGCTAGGACAATGTCCTTGTGCATCGCTGAGCCTCGATAGCTGATGCCATTCCGATTAATCGTGACGACCGCTTCACCGTGTGCTGATTCTCCGGAAGATAGTGAGTGTAGCTCGAGGTCCTCAAATTCCACATCCGCAGATACTGCTTGCTTGATACTGGAGATTGCGGCTCCGAGCGGACCCTCGCCTACACCAGAGCAGAACAATTCCACACCTAGTCGATTATCGAATATTGTTGCAGTTGCGGTGTACTCCTCTCTCGTACCCGCAGTAACTTGTAGGTCAATCAGTGAATAGGTTTCCACCGCTTCATTACGCGAGGAGCCGATGATCTTAAGAAGCTGATAATCCGTAACAATCTTATGCTCATCGGCGACCTCTTTAAATCGGATATATACTGAATCCAGCTCTTGATCATTCAGCACAATTCCAAAGTGATCCGCACGGTGTTTGATTGCATGCCGACCGGAATGCTTGCCTAGCACGATCATACTGCGTGAGATCCCAAGCTTCTCAGGATCCATGATCTCATATGTGCTACGATTCTTAAGGAGGCCATCCTGATGGATACCGGATTCATGCTGAAAGGCATTACGACCGACAACAGGCTTATTAAAGGCAACAGGAAAATGCATGGATCGACTGATCAGTCTGGATGTCTCATAGATTTCCCCTAGCTGTAAGCCGGTCTCCACACCCAGCTTCTGTTTATGCGTCTCCAACACCATGACCAGTTCCTCAAGCGCACAATTACCTGTACGCTCACCAACTCCATTCACAGTAACTTCGATCTGACTCGCCCCAGCTTGTATAGCCGCAATACTATTCGCTACCGCCATACCCAGATCATTGTGACAATGTGCGCTAAACGCCACGCCATTCGCACCTCGGGCTCCGGTACGAATTTCGCGGAACAGGTTACCGTAATCTTCTGGCAGTGCATAACCAACCGTATCTGGTAAATTAATGACCGTTGCCCCCTCAGCAATCACCGCCTCCACCATCTCAATCAGAAAGTCAGTACCAGTTCGGGATGCATCCATAGCAGAATATTCAATTCGATCTACAAATTGCTTCGCATATGCAACCATCTCACGTGCAATCTGAATGACCTCAGCACGATTCTTACGCAGCTGATGATTCAAGTGGATATCCGATGATGAGAGGAATAGATGTAACCTTCGGCTTGCAGCATCCTCGGTCGCTCTCACCGCTGCGTCAATATCTCCCTTCACAGCACGAGCAAAGCCTACAATCTCTACCTGTGGATACATACGTGATATCTGTTGCACCGCAGCAAACTCACCTGGACTTGAAACTGGAAATCCCGGTTCAATCACATCCACACCTAGCCTCACCAGTTGCCCCGCAATTGTAATCTTCTGCTCAGGAGTTAGTGTACATCCTGGTGCTTGCTCTCCGTCTCTCAGTGTCGTATCGAATATTGTAATTTTTCTGTTCGTCATAATAATTCCTCCTTAATATTTGTCGAGCGGGCTGTCGTGCATGTTATAGTGCGGGCTGTAGTGCGGGCTGAACGCTTTATTCGCTACGTGTTACAGTTTCCTCTTGCCATAGAGCGTTCTGGACGCTCTATCCATAACGAAATACTACTTCTTACAACATAAATAAGGCCCATCATCCCAATTAAGAGACGACAGGCCTTAGCCATCGCGGTACCACTCTTCTTAGCTCCATACGAAGCTCTCCTCCAGCATCCTGAATATAGTGCGCATCCATATCCAGCATACACCTGGTATCGGGGGTCAACCGTTACGATATACACACCCTATCAGGGCTTCCACCGCACCACTCTCAGGCGAGCTTCCGATTTACCATCGACTGCGTCGCACCATCCCGCAGCTCTCTGTACCCGGTATAACCGTACTACTCCTGTTCATCGTGTTCATGTATGTGTAAATACAGAAAAGCCCATCATCTCAATAAGAGACGACGGGCTGTCGCGGTACCACTCTTGTTGACTCAGTTATACCTAAGTCCACCTCAAGTAACGAAGATGCCTCCGGATCACATCTAGGTTACACCGGATCACGGGGGTCAACCGTTACAATATACTTCCCGTTAGGGGGTTCCACTGTACCGCTCACAGGTGAGTTCAGGATTACCTTCGACTGCGTTGCACCGACCGCAGCTCTCTGTACCCGGTATAGCCTTATAATTCCTGTTCAATGCGTTTATTCGATATTCAATAGCTTAGTGTTTGTGTTGCTTATTATAATACCGTTACTCCATAGATGTCAATAAGCCTTTATTCTAATATTATCCATACTATGTAACAGGCTATCTCAAAATTAATGCCTATGCCCGTAACTCACTCACTACATTAGGGGGCACTTGACCCGATAGTCCAGCTACCAAATTCTCAGCTGCAAGCATTGCCATATCGTTTCTTGTTGCTGTAGTGGCAGACCCAACATGCGGCATTAATACTACATTGGGCAGCTTCAGCAATGGATTGTCCAGCTCAATCGGTTCAACCTCGAACACGTCTAAACCTGCAGCTCGAATTGTCCCAGCTTGAAGAGCTTCGACTAGAGCGGACTCATCTACAGTCTGACCTCTAGAGGCATTAATGAATATTGCTGTCGGCTTCATTAAGGCAAATTGTGCTTGCCCAATCAGCTTCTCAGTTTCTTTAGTGAGCGGTGTCATGATAACAATATAATCAGACTGCTTAAGTAACTCGTCCATCGCACAATAACGGGCACCAAGCTTATTCTCCGCTTCTACATTGCGACTACGATTACTATATAACACGTCCATATCAAAGCCGAATTTAGCTCTCTTGGCAACTGCTTCCCCAATACGCCCCATACCAATAATACCCAAGGTTCTGTGATGAACATCTAGGCCGAACATCTCTTCATTCATACCTTTCTTCCACAGGCCTTGTTTAACAAGGAGGTCAAGCTCAGATATCCGTCTTGCTGTAGCAAGCATCAGCCCCACAATTAAGTCCGCAACGGTGTCATCCAATACTCCTGGTGTATTAGTGCCGACAATTCCTCTTTTTCTCATCTCATCTATGTCGAAATTATTATAACCAACAGAGATGTTACTTATGACCTTAAGCTTAGGTGCATGGTCAAGCAATTCAGCATTAATGAGAGTACCTGATGTAAGTAGACCGTCTGCGGTCGATAGCAGATTGAACAAATCACTACTTGTAAGACGTCCCTCACCCTGCCACTCTATACAATGACAATGCTCTTCGAGATAAGCTTTCACCTCTGATGGAACCGGTCTGGCTAAATAAACAGTCTTCTTCATGTTATCCCCCTTACGCTTTCCGATTGCTACTGCCAATACCTTAAGCGTCCAGCTCTAGATTCAACTTCGACCTTCTCATCTTCTTAATTCTACCAGCAGCTATTACTCCAATAGTAACTATTCCAATGATCACCCATTTGCCCATATCTAATGGTTCCACAATACTCTTCAACAATGGCTCATCCATCATCATCTTACCAGCAG
>DFXU01000067.1:22681-57315 GCA_002383285.1 Caryophanales bacterium UBA4100 | reverse complement strand
GGAAATGTTAATGCCATTCACTGCCTTGATCCGAGAGGATGGACGCCAAGGCAGTATGGATTCTTTCTTGAAGTGCTTATGAAGCTCCCTAATCTCCATAACATTCCCGATCGGTCTAGCAGCTTGATTGGCTGGAGATGCCAAGGCATGAAGCTTCACAGTCTCCTGGTTTGCATCAGCATTCGCACCTAAGCTTAGTCCATTCGGCAGGAAACACGCTGAGCGTTGTGATCCTTCCCTCTCCATAAGCGCTGGAGATTCCTCATAGCAACGACTGAAGGCGGCGGGACAACGTTCCTTGAAGGAGCAGCCCACAATCGTATTTCTCATATCATGCGGGAATCCATCAATGTGCAGCAACCGTCCAGACTTCTCTCCGCTTACCTTTGGAATCGTCATTAATAAGCTCTGTGTATACGGATGCTTGGGATGCGCGAATAGCTCATCCACCGTGCCATACTCAACTACCTTGCCTGCATACATCACAGCAACCTTCTGAGCGAAGCGAGCAACTAAACCCAGATCATGTGTGATGAACATCATCGCTGTACCCGTAGTTTCCGTCAATTTCTTCAGCAGCTCAACAATCTGAGCTTGGATTGTTACATCCAGAGCTGTAGTAGGCTCATCGGCCAGAATTAACCTTGGATTGCAGGATAGCGCCATAGCAATCATAATACGCTGACGCATGCCGCCGCTCATCTCGAAAGGATAAGCATCAATCCTCGTATGAGCCTCGGGAATTCCTACACGGCTTAACCAGTCAATAGCTAGAAGCCGCGCTTCCTTCTGACCTATATTTAAATGTCTGCGAATAGGAGTTATCATCTGATCGGATATCCTCATAACAGGATCTAATGAGGACATCGGGTCCTGGAAGATGGTTCCAATTGCTCTGCCACGAATGTTGTTAAGCTCGTTCTCACGCATTCCGATCAATTCAGTGCCCTCGAGACGAACACTACCAGAAACGATCTTACCCGGATATGCAATTAATTGAATAAGCGACATCGCCATTGCACTCTTCCCAGAACCACTCTCACCTACAATGGCTAATCGTTCACCACGCTGCAGGTCGAAGGAAACCCCATTAACTGCTCTTACAGTAACCTTCTCCGCAATGAAATGCGTATGCAAATCACGAACCTCCAGTATGGGCTCAGTAGACTCTAGGTTTGTTCCCATATTGATCACCATCCTCTCGAATTCAATTCTGTTATTTTCTTGAACGAGGATCTAATGCTTCACGTATACCATCGGACATAAAGTGGAGGCTGATGGCGATCATTAGAATAACAACTCCGGGTAGCGTAGATATCCACCACGCGGTCTGTAAGTAGCTTTGCCCTTCCTTAATAATGTTACCTAGTGATGGAGCTGGCGGCATAATGCCCAAACCAAGAAAGCTAAGGCTTGCTTCCACGAGAATGGCATTCGCGGCTGATATACTAGCAGCAACTAATAAAGCTGCAATCGTGTTCGGTATAATATGCTTGCGCATTAACCAGAGCTGCGAGGCTTGAACTGTTCGAGCCGCATCAATATACGTACGCGTTCTTAAGCTCAACACCAACGACCTCTGAAGCCTGATAAATCGCGGTACATCCGCAAGTGATATCGCAATAATGACGGGTACAAAGCCCGCTCCCATGATCGAAACTAGGCCAATCGCCAGAAGCAATGATGGAAAGGCGAGGAAGATGTCTACTACACCCATAATGACTCGGTCTACTGTTCGGCCATAGAATCCCGATATAGTCCCTAGAACAATTCCGAATACTAAGGCTATGGCGGCTACGCTGAATCCAACCATCATCGAGATCTGGATACCTGATAATGTTCTACTCAAGATATCGCGACCTAATTTATCTGTTCCGAATGGATGCTCCCATGATGGATTGGCTAAGCTCGAGGAGACATTGGTTTCTAATGGCCTCTGGATGGGTAGCACAGGTGCTAATATGGTTAATAAAAGAATCGGAACGAGAATCAACAGTGCCCATCTAGCCTTCTTGTTCGAGATCAAGAAATGTAATGCGGGTATTTTGATCCGCCCCCGTGAGAAGACACTCACCAATTTTCCAGTTCTCGTGCCAAGGACCTCTTGATTGCTCATGTTCTCTCCTCCTTTATTAGAAAATGACGTTTAAAATTGTACGCGCGGATCAATTTTTTTGTAAACCAAGTCTGTTAAGAAATTGATAGCTATAAATAGGAATGCATAGAATAAAATCAAGGTTTGAACTAACGTGTAGTCACGACTGTTAATTCCGTTTACCAGTAAGGTGCCTATACCCGGAAGTGTAAAGATGAATTCCACGATGACGGTACCATTCAGTAAATTACCGAAGCTTAACCCCACTACAGTTACGATAGGCAGTGCCGCATTCTTCAATGCATGACGGAAAACAACGGCAATCTCCGACATACCAAGAGAGCGGGCTGTACGTACATAATCCTCACTCAGCACCTCAAGCACGGCTGTCCTCGTTATTCTAGCCAGGGTGGCTATCTGCGATAAGGACATAACGATTATAGGAATCGCAATACGCTTTAAGAGAAGCTCTGGATCCTCCAATGTGACTTTACCGCTTGCTGGGAATAGTCCCAGTCCTAATGATAGAAGCAGTAGAAGCAATAAAGCAGTCCAGAACGTAGGCATCAAATCGACAACCATAGCACACCAGGTTATTGCATTATCCAGCGCCTTCTTACCCTTATGTGCCATGTAGGCTGCCAGTGTGCCCAACGGAATTGAGATGAAGACCGTCAGAACAATCGTGATTACCGAGATGATTAATGTGATCGGCAATGCCTTTAGAATCATATCAGCTACGGGCAAATTCGTTGCGATGGTATTACCAAAATCAAGAGATACGATACTCCTCATATAATCGAAGAATTGGAACCAGAGGGGCTCGTTGAGCCCCATCTCTTCCCTCATCCGTTCCATCGCTGAAGCAGACACATTCTCCCCCGCTAGAGCCGAGGCTGCATCACCGGGAATGAGCCGCAAGGCGAAGAATACCAGCGTAACCACACCCAACATAGTGACGAGCAGCTGTGCAATTCGTTTAAGCGTATATCCTAGCATCGCGGTTCACCTCCTGGATTTTCATGAAGCTCTTACTTAATATCCACTCCATAGAAATTTACTTGAGCCAGCTTATTAATTACAATACCTTCAACATTATCCTTACTTGGCCAGAATACATTGCTCGCATAGGTAGGTAAGTAGGGCAGGTCAGCTGCCGCTATGGCTTGAACCTCTGCATAAAGCTCCAGCCGTTTGGCTTCATCAACTTCCGCCCTTGCTGCCTCAAGCTTCTCAGTCAATACAGGGTTGTCATACCTAGCACCGTTTAATCCACCGGGGGATTTATTGTCTGGGTGTAAGAAGCTGAATAGGATCATATCGGGATTTACTGCTGGGAGCAGCCTTCCTGCTGACATGAAGTCACCAGCATTCCGTCGTTGATTATAAGTAGGTGTGTCAACCAGCTCGAATTCTAACGTAACGCCTACCTTACTTAAATATTCGATCTCCAGCTGAGACTGATCGTTGATTCCAGATGCCGATGTTCCTAGCTGGGACATTGTGAAACCATCGGGATATCCAGCTTCCGCTAATAGCTGCTTGGCTTTCTCAGGATCATATTCATACTTTGGAACATCATCGGTATACACATCCATCCAGTCCATTAGCATGGTCTTAGTTCCGACGGATAAATTAGGAACTACAGCCTTAGCGATCGCGTCATAATCAACGGCATGCGCTAGAGCTTGACGCACACGTACATCCTTCAGGATCGGATCCTCCAGATTGAAGACACGCAGACTCTTAGCATAGTTGCTCACAGTATTCATTTTGAATCCAGCTGCCTTCAGTGCCTCAAGATTCTCTTCCTTATTCGCCCTCATGAGGACATCAACCTCACCGTTCTGCAGTGCTATAGTTGCTGTAGATTCATCCTTGATAATAGAAAAGATGATCTTGGATATCGGTGCTGGGCCTTGATAGTAGTCTTCATGTCGCACCAGAACAATCTCTGAATTCACATCTATACTCTCCAGTGCATAAGGCCCTGTACCCACCGGCATAAACTTAACTTGATCACCGGCAGCCTCAATCGCTTCCTTCTTCACAATCTGACCTTGGTGATAGTTCGCAATAACGTGTAGGAAGTTACCATCCGGCTCATTCAACTCGATCTTAACGGTATAATCATCTAAGGCCTCCATCGATTTTACATTCGCGAGATCAGAGGCATAAGGCGATGCTGTTGCGGGATCAATATTCCGATTATAGGTGTATATGACATCGGCCGCTGTGAACTCCCCGTATCCGCCCTGCCACTGAACGTCTTTACGTAGATTGAAGGTCCAGATTTTGTTATCCGCAGTCTCCCAAGACTCGGCTAGATCCGGAATAATCTTACCTGACTCCGACTCATAGGTCGTTAAACCACTGAAGATATTAAAGGCAATGTTCTCATTCTCAATACGGAATATATTCGTTGGATCAAACCCAGCAGGGTCATCATAGAAGCGAACTCGCAATACTTTATCCTCCGGAGCTTCAGTGCCATCTACAGCTGCACTGCCTTCGTTTGCGTTGGAGGAGTCGTTCGCAGCGGTATTCTCTTCAGCACTACAAGCAGATATAATCAAGACAAGTAATATCGACAGTAAGGCTAATCCCCATCTCCTAATTCCCATATTGTTCATCCCCCTAATTTTTTGTGCTTGAGCTTATTCTTTTTTCTATATTTCTTTAGATTCTTTATGCTTTAACAGCTTCCTTACGGAGTGCTCCAATCTCTTGAAAATATTTGGCCGCATCGGTTATCCCGACAACATCCGCATACTTCTGATGCATATCATATAAGTTCATATAATGAGAAGCTTCCGTACGATCATAAACACATTCCGCCACAACACCCATGTGATATCGATTCGTACATCCATCGACAACCGTCGCTCTTACGCATCCACTCGTTGTTTCCCCACAGCAGATTAACGTATCAATACCGAGACTATTTAAATAGAAGATAAGCGATGTACCCGGGAATGCGCTTGGTGACGCCTTTTCAATAATCAGCTCACCAGCTATCGGCTTCACCTCATCCACAATCTCTGCTCCCTTCTTGCGTAATTCCTCGGTTAGCTCAACACGCTTGCGTTTATTACGTCCCCAGCTATTAATGCCAGACTGCAAGCCCTTCACATGAATTACCGGAATGCCATTGGTCCGTGCCACTTCTAGGAGCTCAGCGGTCTTATCAACGGCCGCCCAGCCTTCCAAGCCTGTGCTTGATGACCAAGTCTTCATAGATTCGAAAATCGGCTCCCGTTTTAACCCAACTACACTGTAATACATGTCAATTAATAACAATGCCGGCTTGTTCCCAAAGCCATATAATTCCTTCTTGCCACGAATCTCATCGTGTTTCTTATCTCGCTCACTCAAGAAATTGTCCCAACCGTACATATCACATACCTCCTCATAGTTTTTGATATTCACGCTAGTACACGATAAAACTACTTTGTAAGCTTACTTAAGTTAATGAAGATCACGAATGTGTTCTTTATATTAGCTTAAGCAGTTATTGCTTTCTGGGCGCCAATACTTCGAAAATACTCCTTCGCATAATCTGCGAATACAACGTCAGCATATTTCTGATGCAAATCATATAAATTCATCCAATGAGATGCTTCGGTACGATCGAACACCCCTTCTTCAACTACTCCCATCTTGAATCTCTGCGTGGCTCCATCTACTACAGAAGCGCGTACACAGCCGCTAGTCGTTTCACCACAAACGATAACCGTATCTATACCTAAACTAACGAGCTGGAATGATAAAGGCGTTCCTTGGAATGCGCTTGGTGCCGACTTCTCAATAACAATTTCTCCAGGTATAGGCTTAACTTCATCGACTATCTCCATTCCCTTCTTCCTCAGCTCAGGTGACATTGCTGAAGGACCTCGTTTGCGATGAATCCACGGCTTAATGATGGTATCAAGCCCCTTGACATGGAATACGGGTATTTGGTTCTCCCTTGCAACTGCTAATAATTCTGCCGTTGCATCCACAGCCTTCCAGCCTTCCAGTCCTGTGCTCCCAGGCCAGATTTTCATCGACTCGAAGATTTCCTCACGCTGTAATCCAAGCACGCTGTAATACATATCGATTAACACTAGAGCAGGGTTACTACCGAACCCGGCAAGCTCCTGTTTGCCACGCAATTTATCATGCTCCTTATCTCTCTCAGAAAAATACTGCTCCCAGCCTCTTGTCGTCACGTTAATTCCTCCCTCAATTTTTGTTAATTGTGTGTTAGTATTACTCACGCTGTATAGCAGGATATATATCTTAAAGCAATCATAATACCCGCTGATCACTTAGTAAATCATCATTATTGAATCGATCCATTCGTTTTATGAATGAATTCGCATTCATTGATTGCGCTTCTGTTAATTAGATGTATACTATATGTAATATAATATAACATAATATTCTGATAATTTTTTTATACGGGGAGGATACTTTTATGAATCTTGATCAGGTCACCACCTTTCTGAAGGTATATCAAATAGGCAGCTTTCAAGAAGCAGCTAACCACATGTATTTGCCTCAACCGACGATTTCTCATCGAATCACACAATTGGAGAAGGAGCTAGGCAAGACCTTGCTTATTCGAGGTAAAGGGAAGGTGCGTCTTACTGAAGAAGGTAAAGCATTCTTGCCATACGCTCGTCAGATTATCGGAGCTATTCAGGAGGGGCGCAATGCGGTCACTAGTGTGGAGAACGGTTCAATCGGCAAGCTATCGATCGGATGTAATAATTCTTTTGCCAATTGTATATTGCCAGGGGTCCTGGATTCATTCATTACGGACTTTCCGAAGATTGCCTTAAAGGTGAATTGCTACGCATCGAATATCCTTACCCGCCTAATGAAGCAACGCGAAATTCAGCTAGCCATAACACGCTATGCCAGCAATGATCGCGGTATCGAATATCGCTCAGTCTACGTTGCACCAGTCGATCTCATCGTCTCCCCGGAGCATCGATTCGCCAATCGCAAGCAGATTGCACTTGAGGAAATCCTCGATGAAACCTTCATCACCTATCAGAAGGATACCCAGTACCGTGATGTCTTCGATATCACGATCAATCAATATAATAGAACGTACGTGACTAAATTCGAGACGAATAATCTGAATCTAATCAAGCACTTTATAGCTAAGAATGTAGGTATACACTTGTCGAGCAGCATCTATATGCGTGATGAAATCGAAAGAAAAGAGCTGGTTCAAATTAAGATTGAACCGAACCCTTTTCCAAAAAGCCAAGTATTCATTGCTTACTTAAAGGATGAATTAAACAGCATCGATCAATTATTCATCAAGCACTTCGAGAATCGAATAAACCAGCAGTTCTCACCGACATTAATATCAGCAGTTGAATAAACCAGTACGCACCTTGCTCACCTTGCTCACTTTTCTCGCGTTCATCGAGCTGTAGAGGTCTTTGGGTACTCTATTGCTCACTTTTCTCGCGGCTTACGCTTCTACCTTCTCTTTCTTAGCTGCACCTATCTGGTCAAAGTAGTCAACAGCATAATCCAAACCTATAACATCTGCATACTTCTGATGCATATCATACAAATTCATATAATGAGAGGATTGCGTGCGATCATATACACATTCCTCTACGACGCCCATCTGAAACCGATACGTCGCTCCATCAACGACAGATGCTCGCACACAACCACTTGTTGTCTCACCAGCGCAGATAACCGTATCCGCATTTAAGCTTATTAACTGGAATAATAGAGGTGTCCCATGGAATGCACTGGCAGCTGCCTTCTCAATGATAATCTCACCGGGGATCGGCTTTACCTCATCTACAATCTGCCGACCTTTCTCTATCATCTCGGGTGTAAGACCTGTCTTCGCCCTACCTCTACGGCTACCCTTGGTCCAATGGTTGATTCCACTATTCATCCCTTTGACATGGATAACCGGTATACCATTCTTCCTAGCGGATGCTAATAATTCAACCGTCTTATCGATCGCAGCCCATCCATCTAAACCTGTACTCATCGGCCAAAGCTTCATGGATTCGAAGATGTCCTCTCGCTTCAAGCCAACTACACTGTAATACATATCAATGAGAACCAATACAGGCTTCTCACCAAACCCATTCAAGCTTTGCTTACCCCAGAGCTCATCGTGTCGTTTGTCCTGCTCGGTAAAAAAATCATGCCAAGTTCGCTTCTCCATCCTAATCCCTCCACTTCAGATATCATTTCCTCTTCAGTTTAAGTGAGGTTTCCTAACGTGTAAATTAGCGAATATGCATGTTAACTCTCATTATTTGAATGTAAACGAATTCAATGAATGGCATAGAAAAACAATGGCCAGGGTATCTTACAGTGACCTGCTTGCAGAAGGTCGATTCCGTACTAACATCGTCAAGCCCGCACATAGAAGCAGCAGACCGGACGTGACGAAAATCCAACTAATACTTAGGAAGTATCCCATTGCCCCGCCAATCAAAGGACCAATCATCGCTCCGATCTGATTAGCACTTGTCGTCAGTCCGAATGACCTTCCGCGGAAGCTCTCATCGGTGTTGCGCACCATAAGCGTATTGACTGAAGGCACTACACCCGCGATGAACAAGCCGAAGATAAACTGCACGATTGTGAATAACCACAGATCACGAACGAAATATTGCATGCTTACGACAATGCCAGCACATATCAAGCAAAATGTAAGAATTACACCATAGCTTTTCTTCTCACCTGCTCGCCCCCAGAGCGGGGAAGCTATAATTCCTGCAATACCAATTAGCGAGAAGATAATACCTGATGATAAGACAGCATTATCAAGGCTTCCTTGCAAGTCCGCAATATGTAGAGTGAGTAATGGTTGCATCATATTAATACTCAATTGGAATACTACAAGCAGAAACAATAGATTAACTAAAGATTGTGAATGGAATGCGTCTCGCAAGCCTTGCAGCATCCCCATTCTCTTACTAGGAGCACTAGTCGTCCCTTCCCTAACCCAGATGATAACAGCTAGAGTAGCGAGGAATATAATACAGCCGGCTACTATAAAGGATGCCCTCTGCCCGAACCATACAGCGAGTAATCCGCCGAATAAAGGACCCAGGATGCCGCCAGTCATAGTACCTGCTTGCATCATCCCGAGACTTGATCCCAATTTATGCTGTGGTACAACAGATGCAACAATAGCCATAGATGCTGGTACGAATCCACCTACAAATCCATGCAGCATACGTACCGCTATCAGCTCCCATGGATTTCGTACAAAGGCAATCAATGCATAGATGACTGCCAGGCTGAGACCGGCACGAATGACCATTTTGCGCTTACCGTATTTATCTGCTATTGAACCCCATAGGGGTGCCATGATCGCTCCTACAAGGAATGCCGAGGAATGTACAATACCTGCCCATAGGTTAACCGAGCTTTCATCCACACCTAGATCGAACAAGAATAGCGGGAGAAAGGGAACAGCCATCGTATAACTTGAGCTACATAACAGCACACCCACCCAAAGAATCCACATCGTTCGTTTCCAAGGCTCCATTGCAAATCCCAGCTTTCCGCCTAACATTTGTTGTTATCAACATTCTAACAGAGACATCGTCAAACACAAACAATTAAACAAAATCATAAATTCCTCTCCTATTCAGCTTCAAAGGCTTTTGATATATTAATTGAGTAGGGATTTGAGATGAATAATAGACAGAAGGTTGAAGCCATGGAATTAGATTTTACAGGAAAATCTGTAGTAGTCACAGGAGCTGGTAGTGGTATCGGACGTGCTATAGCCATCGGCTTTGCTCGTAAGGGAGCATCGGTGCTTGCCTCTGACATCAATGAAGCAAATCTGCTGCTGCTGCAGCAAGAGCTTGCGCTCGAACAGATTAAAGTAGAAATAAAAGCATGCAATGTAAGTGTGCAACAAGAAGTAGCTGATCTATTTAACAGTAGCTTTCTGGACAGAGGTGTCGATGTACTTGTTCACTCTGCAGGGTTAACTTACTTCAAGAAATTCACAGAAACCTCAGCAGATGAGTACAGAACTTTAATTGAAACCAATCTATCTGGAACATACTACTGTTTGCAGGAAACGGTCAGCAAGATGAAGCAGCATCAGATCGCAGGGTCAATAATTGTTATTAGCTCCATAAATGCACATCGCCCGTTACCTGGACAGGCTGTCTACACAAGCACCAAAGCTGCCATCGAATCTCTATGTCAGTCATTAGCTGTAGAAGTTGCACCCTTACAAATTAGAGTGAATTGTCTAGCACCAGGAGCGGTTAATACCAATTTGTCGAAGGTGGCTATGACAGAGGAGAGCAAGTTGTCTGCGGGTAGGAATATTCCTTATGGACGAATAGGAGAGCCTGAGGATATGGTCGGTACTGCATTATTCTTAGCTTCATCCTTGTCAGAATATATGACCGGCGCCAGTTTAATTATCGACGGCGGGCTTATTCTCAAGAGGTAATCCATACACATTGGAGGTTGTTATCAACAATGAAATTAGCTGAAGCTTTAGGTACTCACGAGAATCGATTATGGGCACTATGTAAACAGATGGGCGTTCAATATGCGGTTGCTGGTTTGCCACAAACTAAGGATGGATCGAAGCCATGGGATTTCATGAATCTGCTCCACATGAAAACCAGATACGAAAACTTCGGATTCAAGGTTGAGGTTATTGAATCCAGACCACCGGCTAACAAAATCAAGCTAGGCTTACCTGGTCGCGATGAAGAGATCGCTGAGATTAAAGAGCTTATTATCAATATGGGTAAATTGGGCATTCCAGTATGGTGCTATGATTACATGGCTGAATTTAACTGGTTCCGCACTTCTACAACTACTGTAACTCGTGGTGGAGCACTAGTATCCAGCTACGATCACTCACTACTTACTGATGCTCCTTACACAGAGAATGCACCAATCAGTGAGGATGCATTGTGGACGAATCTTAAATATTATCTAGATGCAATTGTACCTGTTGCCGAGAAAGCCAAGGTTAAACTAGCTTTACATCCCGATGATCCACCGATCACACCAATTCGCGGGGTATCACGTATCATTACGAGCGCAGATGCATTACAGCAAGTAGTTGATCTAGTGCCTAGTGAGTATAGTGGAATCACCTTATGCCAAGGCGTTCTCTCCTGCGCTGGCGAGGATATCCCTGCAACGGTTCGCCGTTTTGCGAAGCAAGACAAGCTATTCTTCGTTCACTTCCGGGATACTAAGGGAACTGCTGATAAATTCGAAGAAACCTTCCATGATGACGGACAGACTGACATGGTTGCCACAATGAGAGCCTATGCTGAAGTTGGCTATGATGGACCTGCTAGACCTGACCATGTCCCTACTATGGCTGGTGAGGGTAACGATACACCTGGCTACGAAACACTTGGTCGCTTGTACGGTGTTGGCTACATTAAGGGCTTGATTGAATCAGCTTATAGGAAATAAATAGATTACACATTCTCCAGTAAAAGAACCGCGGAATGATTCGTTCCACGGTTCTTTTACCTGTAAATTTATGTATATTGGGAGCTTGAATTGTTATATCAAAATTCCTTCTGACCTTTATCCCGTTACCTCAGATTTAACGTCGTGTTAGCATTAGCACTAGACCGTTCTTTTTTTAACAATTCCTTATGGATTAAACCCGCTGAGGCATTGGGATAACCGTCAAAAGGAAGCTGCAGCACTCACCCAAAGAGGCGTTCCATCATGTTGAGGGTTTTTCCTTCGGCTTCATATATTGACAAGGACTTCCCGATGCATTCAGAACAGCTGCACTCGGCATATGCAACGATTTAAATTCATATGCATGGCATCCTCTAGGGAATTTCGGGTCCCAGGTCACATAAAAGTGTGCACACTTTAGGCAATTGATTCTTGTGCTAACCATTGCGTAGCTTCTTATCCAGTAAGAATGGACCAAATGGTATAAAGGCTGCTCCAACCGCTAATAGTGATTTCATAAATGATAAATGACGTATGAGGAATGCATGGGCGATTGCAATTAGATACAGTATGAACAGGATTCCATGCAGCATCCCGACAACCGAGACTGCCTCTGGCAGATCAGCAGCATATTTCAACGGCATGGCTATTCCTAACAAGATAAGAAATGAAGTACCTTCGATAATACCAGATAATCTTACTCTTCCAACAGGCGTGTTTATCATGAATATAATCTCCTTGTGTATTCAAATAACGATCTTATGACGAAAGTCACATCGGATTAATTGTTGATTTTATTTGCTCTATATAAAATCAGTCGATAATGCAGTTACCCAAGAGCCACGTCGAGAATCATCATCACTGTAAATCCGATCATTAGGCTCACAGAGGCAAGATCAGTATTCCCCTTCTCCTGCGAGCCTGGAATAACCTCCTCAACAACAACGAAGATCATCGCACCCGCTGCGAAGCTTAAAGCGTAGGGCAATAGAGGCTCCATGTAAATTACGGCAATAGCACCCAGAACCGCCGCAATCGGTTCAACCATACCTGAGGATTGACCATATAGGAAGCTCTTCCTTCTAGACATGCCATCTCTTCGAAGCGGCATGGATACAGCAACACCTTCGGGAAAATTCTGAATTCCGATACCAATAGCCAGAGCTATTGCAGCTTCTAGTGATGCAGAAGGGAAGCCAGCGGCTACTGCTCCGAAGGCTACACCTATCGCCAGCCCTTCTGGTATATTATGCAGTGTTATAGCTAGTACCAGTAATGTACTTCTATGCTGCTTCTTCGGCTTTATACCTTCTGCCTTCTCCAAGGGTGTATTAGGATGAAGATGGGGCAGCAGCTTGTCTACGAGTAATAGGAATAATCCACCAAGGAGGAAACCGATAGCGGCTGGAGCCCAGGCAGGTAATGCACCATCCCCTGCCATCATAATAGCTGGGGCCAATAGCGACCAGTAGCTCGCTGCAATCATCACACCACCCGCAAAGCCCAGCATACAATCGAGAAATTTCTGATTTACCTTCTTCGTAGTAAATACTAACGCGGCTCCGAGTGCTGTCATCCCCCATGTGAATAAGGTGCCGAGGAATGCCTGGAGAACATGATCAAGCCTTGCGAATGCTTCGAACACAGCTGTTCCCTCCATGATGAATTATGCTTCTCTTCATTGAATATTGCATGCTCATCTTATCATAAGGAAAACTTAACAAAATGACAATACAGCAACCCCCTTGGAGGCTGTTATATTGCCATCTAAATTCATTATAATGCTATACACTGATCATCCACGCTTCATTCATATCCCTAATTAGATCATCCGGACTTTCCATCCCAATGTAAAGTCGAACTAAGCAGCGCGAGTTTTGGTGATGACTAGGTTCAAGGGCTTTAATCGAAACCAAACTCTCGAAGCCTCCCCAGCTCACAGCTATTCGGAAGTAATACAGTCGATTTGCCCATTCCTTCATCCGCTCAACGGATTCCTCTGTCTCGAAGGAAAGGAGGCTACTGAATCCCGACATTTGACGAAGTGCCAGCTCATGCTGTGGGTGTGAGGGTAGGCCAGAATAATTCACTTGGTTTACATAGGGTAATGTAGTAAGATGCTGTGCAATCTTCAATGCACTACTCTCTAAGCGCTGCATCCGCAAAGGTAATGTACGCAAGCCTTTTGTTACTAGCGCTGCAGTCTGTGGCGTCATAATCCCACCGAATAGCATGTATTCATTATTGCTCAGCAGTGTCATTCGATTCTTCGAGCCGATCACAACACCACCAACACAATCACTATGACCTCCCAGGTACTTCGATATCGAATGAACAACAAGATCTACTCCCATAGACAGCGGCTGTTGAAAGCACGGGGTGGCCCATGTATTATCGATGATCGTTACTGCCCCAATGCTACGTGCAAGCTCCGTACATGCCTGAAGATCCTGCAGCTCGAAGAACATTGTAGTAGGGCTTTCCAGATACAACAATCTGGTATTCGGTCGAATCGCAGCCCTCCACTGCTCTAGCAAGCGACCATCGACGAAGCTTGTCTCAATACCAAACCGTTGTAGATACGAACCAAGAAATTCCTTAGTGGGACCGTATACCTGATGCACACATATGATATGATCACCATGCTGCACTTGCGACAGTATAGCTGCAGTAATTGCCGCCATTCCTGAAGCGAAGCATCTCGCTTCCTCTCCTTCCTCTAGTGCAGCGATCTTCTCCTCCAAGTACGTAACGGTTGGGTTATTACCACGTGAATACACATGATGTGAGAGTACATCCTCCATCGCTTGCTCAAACTGATCATAGCTATCAAAGGCGAATAAGCTATTCTGATAAATAGGCATTGTGATTGCGCCATGATGTCTGTGATCGAATTGGTCATATGCAACCTTAGTATATTGAGTCTCTAGCTTCTCTCTACTGTTCATCCTTCTCTTTCCTCTCCATCATGTTCGTTTCATCCTTTTTCTGCTCCTTGGGTCAATCCTTCTACTATGAATCTCTGTGCCATTGCAAATAACACAACGGTAGGAATTACAGATAATACGGTTCCTGCTGACATCGCTCCCCAATCCACGTCGAATTTCAGAATAAATGAGTTCATCGCAACGGGTANNGTCTTTAACGCTTCATTATCAATGAACATAACCGCTAGGAATAACTCATTCCAATTCTGAACGAATGCAAATATAAAGGTCGAGGCTATCCCAGGTAGCATAACCGGAATAATGACTCTCACAAGCGCACTTAACTGGGAACACCCATCGATCATCGCTGCTTCTTCTAAGCTAGTGGGAATCCTCTGGAAAAAACCACGCAGCATGATTGTTGAGAATGGAATCAAGATTACAGTGTACATGATGACTAGGGACATACGGTTATTGATTAGATCCATCCGACTCATTAGCAAATATAAGGGCGCAAGTGCAATAAATCCCGGCAGCATCTGAGTCGCAAAGAAGGCAAGCATAATCTGCCGATGACCACGGAATTTATGGCGGGCCATAACATAGGCGCTTAATACAGCGATGACCAGAACAATTGATGCTGCAACTATTGAGATGACCAAGCTATTCATTATATATATATGAAATTTAGAAATCTTAAAGATATTCACGTAATTTTCCAAGGTAAATGTATCTGGCCAATACTTAATAGGATAAGTGAAAATTTCCTTCTGCGGCTTCAATGAGGTAATAATGATCCAATATAACGGAAATACCATCAGAAGCAGATGAATAGTTAGGAATATGACCTTTAGGCTGCTGAGAATTCTTAGCTTCATTAGAAATCCCCCATCTTCTCTGCCTTGGTCACCATCAAGTAGAACATGGTGTATAACAGCAGAATGACAATCATAATGAGTCCAATAGCTGATGCAGCACCATAATCACCAGCATAGATAATCTTGTCTAGCATTAAGGAGGATAGGATATGTGTTGAACCAGCTGGACCGCCGTTAGTTAAACCATAAATAATCGTCGGGTCGTTAAATATCCATATTGCTCGTAGTAATGTTGTCGCAATGATCGTAGGCATAATATAGGGTAGAGTGACGCTTATAAGCTTACGAACCCCCCCAGCTCCATCCATACCTGCTGCCTCATATAATTCTGAAGGGACAGATTGTAGAGCGGCTAGAAGCATAATGGCAAAGAAGGCGATACCATACCACACATTGGCTATTATTACAGAAGTCATTGCCCAGCTAGGCTCTGATAAGAATCCAATCCGATCATCAATAATCCCGATTCGAAGCAGCAGGTCATTGATTACACCGATTTGAGAGTTAAACATCCACTTCCAGATCATTCCGATAAGAAAGCCAGATAATGCCCATGAATAGAAGATAAAGCCTTGATATACCCCTCTTCCCCAGAATTTCTTCTTAAGGAGCAGCGCTAGCGTTAAGCCTATGGAGAATTGGAAGAATAACGAGAAGAACACCCAATATCCTGTATTGGATAGGGCAACAATAAAATTGGNNGCATCAGTAAAGTTACGGAAACCAACAAAATGGACATTGCGCAAATCGAACAATTTGTATTCCTGAAAGGCCATTACGATTCCTTTTAAGAAAGGATAATAAGTAAATACAAGGACCAGCAGTAGGGCAGGTAATAAACTCAGTATAATAAACAACTGCCGATTCTTCATAGAGGCACCACCTTAAGCCGCAAAATGAGGATGGGCAGCATATCGCTACCCATCACAATGATATGAAAAGCTATTCCTTTAGCTTACTTTTCTGATCCGTCCAATACGCATCCCATTGCTTCAGTGTATCCTCTAAAGAGACTTTACCTAGCACATAAGCCTGCTGGCTCTCCATGCTCACCTGACCCCATTGTCCTAAGCCCGGATATTGGAAGGGCGCTTTATAGCTTACAAAGGTATCAGGTTGATTAGACATATCCAGCAATGTCTTATACGGACCTGTCTGGAAAAATTCGTCCTCAGTTGCGGATGTATGAATAGGTACCAGGCCATAATTCTTGGAGAAGCTGGTGTTCTGCTCTGGACTGGATAAGAAAGCAATTAGCTTCCATGCTGCATCCTTATGCTTAGAATGGGCTGCTATTCCCCAACCTGCTCCACCTGGAGCGAATAACGCCTTGCCTGTCGGGCCCGTTGGCATTGGTGCCGTATCCCATGTTCCTACCTCCATCTTCTCTTGCACAACTTGAATGACGTCTGGATCTTGCAGTAGAATGGCGGTTACACCCGATGTGAACGCCTGTACCTGCTCTTGAAAGCCCCAGTTAATAGAGTCAGATGGCGATGCATCCTTGTAGATGCTCAAATATAATTCCATGGCTTCCTTCGCTTCTGGCGTCGAATAAATCGTTGCACCACCCTTGGTGAACATTGAATTCTCTAGATCAACCTTGTCTCCGTTATATGAAAGGATCATCGTATCTGTATTACCGTTAGAGCCAGGACCTCCACGGAATGAGAAGCCAAAGCGGTTTTTCCCTGGATCCGTTAATGCTTTACTCGTTTCATAAAGCTCTTCCCATGTTGTCGGTGCTTTAAGACCCTTCTCATCTAGCCAATCCTTACGATAGAACATCTGACGCTGATACAAGCCGTTCGGAACAAAATATATGTCGTCTCCTACCATCCCTACCGATTTCGCAGCGGACCCCATAGTCCCAAAGTCTGACCATTCTTCCGTATAAGAATTGATAGGCTCTACATAACTGTTATTGACGAATTCCGCCACATTCAAATCTCGTACCTCTAGAATATCTAATTCTTCCTCAGCTCCGAGCATAGTTCTGATCTTGTTATCTGCCTGATCGAAAGGCGGAGAAATCAATTCAACCTTAATATCTGGGTTCTCCTTCTCAAAGTCGACTAACATAGCCTTGAGAAGCTCCGTCCTCTTCGGACTGGTCAAGCTTTCGATCATACGGAGTTTAATCTCTTCATCACTAGAACCGTTATCGCTGCATCCCGCTAATATTCCAAGTAATAAAGCCACGGATAGTAATATACCTATAATCTTGCGTGTACGTTTAGGCCACATATGTACCTTCCCCCTCACAGATATGTATCAGACTGTCATGCTGTCTGATAGGTTAATTATAGATGTGTGCTCTTAACACTGTCAATACATAATATGCCTGATTCCATCTAGTATGTCTTTATTATTTCTTCTACACAATCCATTAGCTTGTTAAATTCGCTAAGAGCTCGTTTAACATCATGACTAGCGATAGCTTGAAACATTGTATTGTGGAATGGGTACGTCTCGTCAAATAAACGTTTATCTCCTAACGGCTCGTTGAAGAATTTTACATATAGCCCGGAAATCGATTGCAGTACACTTTCCAGAATTGGATTCGCAGAGGATTTGATAATCAGACGGTGAAATGCAAGGTCGATCATCGATGTATCCTGATCGCTTTCCTTCAGTCTACTATACTCCATTAAACAATTTTCCAATTCAATCATTTCTCTCTCTGTAATTCGTTTAGCTGCTAATTCTACAGCTTTTCCCTCGAGAGCGCGACGAACCTCCAGAATCGATAGGAGGAATTTCTTCTCGTTCTCCACCTTTACCTTGCCTGTAAACCTGAACGTATCGATGTCACGCACGAATATTCCTTTTCCATTCTCTACCCGAACAATTTCTACTGTTTCCAAGTATCTTAAAGCCTCACGCAAGGAAGAGCGCCCGACACCGAACATTCGTGTCATCTCTTCGACAGAAGGGAGTTTATCCCCCTCTTGTAAATTATACTCTCGTATATAATTCTGAATTTCTTGAGATACCTGCTCATGCACATGGATTTTCTGAATTTTCTTCATCAAGTATCATTCCCCTCTACCCTGCCACCTATCAGACAGGTGAATCATAATAAATTTGACCTATCCTTGTCAAACCCTTAATGAATAACAAGGCTCGTTTTACTGTAGCCTTCCTTCGACTTGGTCACTTCAAGCGAGGCAGGGAATGCCATCTTCAGCTCACGAACGTGAGAAATCACACCTATCATTCTTCCGGACTTCTGCAAATCAATCATCGTATCGATCGCCTTACTCAACGATTCCTCATCTAGGGAACCAAAGCCTTCATCAATGAACATCATCTCGATTGAAACCCCACCCTGATTGGCTTGAATCACATCCGTCATACCTAATGCTAGACATAACGATGCGTTGAACTTCTCTCCACCAGACAAGGTCTTCACATCCCGATTCTGTCCCGTATATGAATCATGAACATCAAGCCCAAGCCCGCTCTGACGGTTATGCTTCTCGATTCTATCACTGCGATCTAGATGGAATTGTCCATTCGAGAGCTTGCTTAATCGCTCATTCGCGGCTTGTAATATCTGTTCTAGAAATTCAATTAGAATATAACGCTCGAAGGATAGTTTCAACGGATTATCACCCTTCATTGCCAGATATACATCTTGAATTTCTTCTAGTTCAGCCTCCAGCATCTTCACATGCTCTGAAGAATCAAGGATGGCTGAATGTGAACGTTCGGCATCCTGATGATACCTTGCAACCAGCTGAATGGTCTGATTAAGCTCTTCTAATCGTTGCTTAGTCAGCGTACGCTTATCCTCAAGCGCTTGCAGATCAGCACATTCTTTACCAGCGAGCTCCTTATGCAGATCGACTAATTGTCCGCTAACCACATGCCATTGCTTTCGGAAACTATCGATTTCTAATCGCAGCTCTTTACGTGATTGCTCTGTTAGCTTCGCAGATCGGTAATCATCGATATCTATGAATTCGGAGCCTGCAAGCTCCGTCTTCCATAGCTCACCGATCGACTGTGCATGCTCGGCCGCTTCTTCCTCTAGTAATCGCAGCTGCTTGAGTGCCGTAGCTGCTTCAGTTTCATTCGACTGTGCGGTTTGCTGGCGTAGCTGCGCTTGCTTCCAACGCAGCTCTAACTTCTCCAGCTCACTTCGTTGCAGATTTATTCGCTGCTTTAACGCTACCGGCGAGCTCCATTGCTCGGGAATTTGTGCTCTTTCACTTCGTAATACCGAGCTCTGTGTATGATATTGAAGATGGATCAGCTGATGTCGATGTGCCAGCTGTTCTCTATCTTGATTGGTCTTCTCCCAGTCTAGCTCAAGCACCTCTGTTTCCTTCTGCAGATTAGCTCGTTGGTCCAATTGCTTCTTCAAATCCCGAAGCTCAACCTCAAGCTGGTCCCCAAGCACCTTCAGCTGTGTATGCTGGAGCTGTAAATCCTGAGTGTGAAGACCCGTTTCAATAAGCTTAGATTGACGGTTCTCCATCTCTGATCGCCCTGCAGCAGCTTGAATTCGCGCTTCGTTGAACAGCAGCTCGTAGTGCTGTAATTCCTCTTTCTGCTGCTGTAATTGTTCCTTGCTGGGTAGTGCATGAGTCGAATGCGCCTTCAGAGGGTGCGCCTCGCTGCCGCAGACCGGACAAGGCACCCCATCATGCAGGTGAGCAGCCAGCAGGCTTGCCTGTCCCTCAATCCAGAGCGTTTCCAGCTGATCGTACTTGCTCTTCTTCTCGTCATACGCCTGCATCGCCACGGTTTCGGCTTCCAGCGCAAGTGTCATACGCTCGTTTAAATCGAGCATATCCTTTATTAAGCGCTCCTGATTCCGTAACGAAACATAGATCTCATTCTTCTGCGGATAATCCGTAGTCGAAATATTGATTTGCTTCATTTGGAATTGATTCATCTGTTTCCTATCATTAAGCTCTGATAGCTTCGTAGTGATTGTGACGAGAAGCGTAGAAAGCTCCTTCTCCTTCTTTTCCAAAGTTAGAACTTCATTCTGCTTAGTCTCAAGAGATAACACCAAGGGCTCGAGTATGGTTAATTGATGAATGTCCCGATCGATTCGCTTACGCTCATCCTCCATTGCTGCTTCAAGATTGTATTGCTGCTGTGCATCCATAAACTCTTGATTCGCCTGTTCGACAGCCTTGAGCTGACTAGCTACCTGGGACTCTCGCTGAGCTTTCATCGTTAGCGCCTCTGTTAAGCGCAGCTCATGCGGAATAAGATGGGCTGCCTTCTCAGCTTTACGCACGTGCTCCTCCTTCAATTCAATACGCGGTTGTTGTAGCTCCAGCTCCGCTTGAACCAACTGCTTCTGCTCTAGCTCAATAAATCGGTCGTTCAGTGCCTTAGCTGCATGATACATCGAGTCCTGTGCCATGAGTTCATTAGTGAGTATTAATCTACGTTCTAGCTCGGTTTGCTGCAAATTCGCATAATAGGCAATTTCCAATGATAGTCCTTCAGACAATTGCCGAATATTCCGAAACTCTTGATCTAGTGTCTGGAATAATGCACTATCCTGTCGATTCGGTAGAATCGTAGTAATCTGCCGTATATATAAGTCTAGCTCGGTTTGCTTCGACTTTAGATTATCCTTAAGCTCACGGATCCTCTGATGAAAGCGGCCTTCGAGACGCTGATAAAGCTCTGTACGGAATATGCGACGCAGGATTTCTTCCTTATTCTCCGTCTCCGAGGTTAATAGCTTACGGAATTCACCCTGAGGCAGCATCACAATCTGGCTAAACTGATCCTTGTTCAAACCGAATAAGCTCTCTATCTTGCGATCCACATCCGTGACCATGAATCGATCTACAGCTGGTACAGCTTGTCCGCTTGTAATTTCGTAGAGCTCTACCCGACTACCTGTTTCCGACTTATTCCCAGTCTTTCGGTGCCCCATCTGGCGTAGCACCCGGAAGCTCCGCTGCCCAATCTGAAAATCCAATTCAACTGAGGTATGTACATCGTCCTCTGCGAAGTGACTGCGCAGCATCCGCACATCATCTCGATCCTCTCCACTAGCCGTACCATAGAGTGCATAGCAGATTGCATCGAAAATCGTAGTCTTACCAGCACCCGTGGGACCAGATATGACGAATAAACGATGCTCATGGAGCTTCGTGAAATCTATCGTTTCCACACCCTTATATGGACCGAAGGCGGTTATCAACAATCGGATTGGTTTCATATCTGATGATCCTCCTCTTGCTGTACAGCCTCGAATATCTCGGTAAATAAACGCTTCTTCTCCTCTGTTAATGCTGAGCCTCGTACCTCTTGATAGAAGGCGGTGAACAACGCAGTCGGATCCATCTGCCTTCGTACTTCCTTAGACAACCTAGAGTCCTGGCTGTTCCCATACGCTAGCTTCCGTTCAACATGCATCGCATTCGGATATGCTGAACGAACCTTCTCCATCGGGAATAATACCGGATTCTCATTGAGCAGCGTTACGAATACATAGTCCTCGCATCGAGGATGTGTCATGATCTCTTCTATAGTAGCTTCAATCCTGCGCATATCATGGCGTGGCTTTAGTAATCTCCGCTCGATATTAACGTTACCCTCACGATCCAGATGAACCATATTAAATCCCTTGCGATGATGCTCCTCGGAAATCGAATACTTCAATGGCGAACCAGCATACCGAATATGCTCTTGTTTAACATAATGATCCTGATGGAGATGACCGAGAGCCGTATAATGGAAAGGCGCGTAATATTCCGCACTTACATATTCCGCCCCACCAATTGATAGGGTCCGCTCTGCGTCGCTCGTATTGTCCTCACGTTCGCCACTCGGCGTGACGAACGCATGTCCGACTAAGATGTGCCGCGCATTCGGGTTCATCGTTGATTGAATGCCGTGGGTAATCGCCCTCATCGCATCGTCGTGTGTTCGAATCTGTTCATCCTCACAGATGTACCGAACCTGGGAAGGGTCGGCGAATGGGATGAGGTGAAAGTGTACTTCACCGTGCTCATCGCGAACAATTACTGGACGATTCACCTTCTTCAGCTGACCTACTAGGTGCAATCCTTGAGCCTCCATCATACTCGTGCCAAAGTCAATCCGATCCGGGCTATCGTGATTACCGGAAATCGCTAGAACCGGTGTCTTCAAGTTAATCACAATTCGTTCGAGCACACTGTTCAACAAATCGACCGCTTCTGTAGGCGGAATTGCCCGATCGTATAGATCTCCCGCAATTACGACTGCATCCGGCTTCTCTTGTTCGATGACCTCTATTAATTGGTCAAGCACATAACGTTGATCCTCTGTCATATATACGCCCTGAACCAGCTTGCCTAGATGCCAGTCGGCGGTGTGGATGAATTTCATATGTATATTGTCCTCTCTTGCGATATTTCTAGCTTCTAATTTTGTACCTTGAGGTTATCATACTCTCTGCAAATTTGTAACTCTTGAATTCATCCCATTACAGATTGGATCAGCAAGGAGTACAACAAGAATACAGATTGGATCAGCAAGGAGAACAACAAGAAGAAACCGCGGATAAATCCACGGCCTCTCGGAGTCGATCCTATTGCTGTAATACCCTTGAGTTGGATGTAGGTATAACACCTTCTCGAGTGGCTAATTCAGATCAAATCATCTTCTTCACTCGTGTAGCCACTTTTGGGGTGGCTAATTGCCCCAATTTGCCGCACATCCACTGAATGCTTGCATATAACCACTCGATATAACGTTATTCTTGATTATGTTGCAAGTTTCTATGGATTAACCACTCAATATAACGTTAGATCATCAACAAGCCTATACTCAGATCAGATGTATTCGTTTTTAACAGCAGTCACTAAGAATGACTGAAGATGTTGGGTGTTGGCGCAGTGGCGCCTTATGATTCGAATTTTTGAATCTTCTGCTCCATCTGTTTCGCTTTGTCCCGTAGCTCTTCTGTGGCTACACTTATTTCTTCCATTACCGCTAATTGTTCTTGAGTGGCGGATAATGTGTTCTCCGCATGGGCAGACACCATTTGACTGAGCTCGGCAATGCTTTCCGTATTGTTGAACGTTCGGGCCACTTGCTGCGCTTGAAAATCAACTTCACGAGCAATTTCCTCCATAGTATGAACCGTGACATGTACCGCATCGGACACCGTACTCAACGCGTGATTAACCCGTTCCCCTTGGGAAGCTTCTCGAATTGCTTCTTCGGCTTGTTCATTCATCAGTACAGCGATATGATCGATTTGTTGCTGAATTTGATGAATACGTTCATGAATGTGACCGGAAGCCGAAGAGGTGTGATCTGCTAATTTGCGGATTTCCATGGCGACAACAGAGAAACCTGCTCCAAACTCACCCGCTTTAGCCGCTTCAATCGACGCATTCAACGAGAGCAGTTGAGTTTGCGAAGCAATATGACCAACGATGACGGAAATTTCATTAATTTCATCTGCATTTTCTTTTAATTGCGTAATCGATTGGAGAGAAATTCGATTCGATTGCTCGACCTTCTGAAGTCCGTTGACCAATGACCTTACATGTTGACCGCTGGTGATAATGATTTGTTCCATCTCTTGAGACTTATTCATAGCTTGTTGAGCATGTGTATTAACATCACCTGCCGTTTCGACGGCTTCCCTGACGAAGTTCAGACTGGCCAGTGACAGTCGGTCTTGCTTTTCAGAATCATCGGATATTTGCTCTACTGTCACAGAAATATGTTCGATTTGCTTTGTAGCTTGTTGAATTGCGTGATTCAAGCTTACCACTTGACGATTCGTATGGTCGCCATGTTCAGCTAAATCTCTAATTGTTTGCTTTAGATTATCCAGCAAGGTTTGAAAGGCGACATGAAGCATCTGAATTTCGTCCTGTGCGTGATGCAAGGGAACTTGCACCCGCAAATTCCCTTTAGCTGCTTCCATCATCACACCTGTCAAACGAATCAAAGGTTGAACAAACCAACGCGCGGCTAACCAGCCCAAGAAAGCGGTCCACATCACGCCTAAGCTCAAGATAATGCTGACATAAATCATCTGCGGCATCGTCGGAGCGAACACATCTTTTAGAACGAAGATAAAAATCCCACTAGTCCCATATGTAATGCAGGAAACGATTATGATACCTAAAACCATTCTGCCAATAATCCCTAATCGATTCATAACTGTCCCCATCTTCTTTGCTAGTATAGTATGGAATAACTATTCTTAGAGAGACGTTTATCTGAATAGTCACTACCACAGCCCATTATAGCATAATAATTCGGGTGCTGAGGATAAATTATGTACATCATACACCTATGTCCAGCATTATTCTTCTATATCTTTCTCCACTTCAATAACCTCCGTATGCTGCATAACATCAACACCGAATAAATCCTTTAGCTTATCCTTGGCCTTCTGCTTGACCGTATCATCAATGTTCATTGCAACCTGTGCTAGAGCAAACCCTAGAATACCTAAATCATCGACGAATCCAACAAGAGGTAGAATATCCGCCACAATGTCTAATGGGAAGATCAGGTAGCCGAGCGCTCCAATAATGATCGCCTTTGCCCGCTTCGGCGTATTCGGACTCTCGAATGCATAGTATAACAACAATCCACTGTATATCGCTTTTACACCCGCTTCTTTGGCATACTTACCTATCTTCTTAAAGAATGCTTCCCTGCTATAATACTTCTCATATTTGGATTGATCCATGGCAATCCCGCCCTCCGCTTAATTCTGCCTTCTAATGTAGCTGTTATCCGTTGATTAACAGGTGTAGAGGCCGCCAATAAATTGACCGCCTCTACGTGTCTTATCTCTAATATTACCCCAAGTTAAGCTTATTTAAGCAAGCTAGTTTGCCAGACACTCCATTCATAGGTGAACACTTCTCCAGCCAGTATACCTCTAGCACCTGTTATCTCGGCATCTAAGCTGGAATTAAAGCCATCCGTAATATACGAATATGGCTCTAAGGAGATCGCATCCGCCCAAGCCGGTTTGAACAGTACCATGAATGGAAATTGCTCAGAGCTTTCCATTACAATCGTCTTACCCTGCTCACCATCCTGAAGCTCGCAGCGATTCGATTGTCCGCGAGGCATCTCCAGCAGCATATAACCCTCCGATGGGACATCTTCGAATGACCAGCCGGATTGTAACTGCTTACATGCTTTAGTAGCTTGTGGTAATCCGTCAACAAAGCCCTCCTCAGAGATTGGCCATTCTGCTATAGCGGGTATGACTACCGAGGTGGAGAGCTTGGGTGTAACGGGGAAATAAGGATGAAAACCTAGAGCAAGCGGCGCTTCATCGTTACCTTCATTATGAATGCTGCCCGTACAGATCAACTTACCTTCATATAATCGATAGGTCAGCTCGAATACAAGGTTGTGCGGGAAATGCTCGAACAGCTCGAGGTGATCCTGATAACGGAATCGGGTCACGAGATAAGCACCCTTCTCTTCATCAGCCCCCGATTCTGCAACAAACCATGGCTTATGGTTTAGCTCACCATGCATATAATGTGACGTTCCCACTTTAGGCGGGAATTCATAAGTTCGGTCCTTATACGTATATTGCGCCCCATATATTCGATTCGGTGGGAATAGGATGGGTACACCATAACGCGACGAACTGTTACGCAGCGTATCTAGATTAGTTGGGGTAAGAATAAGGGGATGCCCATCAATTTCAAACCTGACTACTTGACTCCCCACCCCAGGTAGTAATTCGACGATGGCCTTGTCCTTATTGTCTTTAAGAATCCAAGATGCCTCATCCTCATATTGGTGCTGAATAATATCATAGCGCGCTTCAATCATCCTCTGATACCTCCAGTTCGAATTATTATTCTCCTCATTATAACATAGCCTCTCGACCTCATTAAATGCCGAGAGGCTAGTAGCATGTACGCAATCTGCTAACAGCGGATAACCATGATCAAGCTTGCTTACGCACACGGATCCAAGTAATAGCTGTCACGATCGCAGCAACCAATGAGAAGACCATTCCGAATTGATAGGCGGTATGCGGTTCGAATGCATCCATAATAAAACCGCCACCATAGCTACCGATCATTCCAGCAACACCACCGAACACTGCGGCGAATGTAGACTGGCCCGTCGATCGCAATTCTGGCGGAACAATTTGTGTCACATGGTAGACCGCCACTACATAGAACAGTGGGAAGGTCAGTCCCTGTGAAATTTGTAAGATGATAAGAAGATCTGGATTGTCAATAAGACCATAAATTCCCCAACGTATTGCATATAGCAGGCTAGCTAATGCAAGCAGGAATAAGGCATGGAATTTCCGCAGCAGTAGCCCGGCCAGGATGAATAATGGCGCTGAGCTGAAGGTCGCCACCATCCATGCTTGCCCTACCTGAGCCTCGGTCCCCCCCATGCTTGTCATGAAGATACCTACCAATACATCATTCATCCGATGAGGAGTGCCTATCAGCAGGATAAGGAACATAAACCATAGGAACGACGGATTCGTAAACAAGCGCACGAACGATTCCTTTGTGAGAGCAACGGTACGAATTTGTGCATCACGAAGTGTGGTCGCTGCAATGATCGTTAAGATAACAATAACGGCATATATCCACCATAAGTAGTCCATACCTATCCAAGCTATAACAAATCCCATAACCAGCGAGAATGTGCCTAACCCTAGATCGCCCCACATCCGAATAAAACCAAAGCTACCGCCTTGTTGCTCCGCTGTGCTAACAGCCAAGCTGTCGGTTAACGCTGGAATTGCAGTGAAGAATAAATTATACATACTATACGTGAGAAGAAGTAAACCTAATGCTGTAATTTTGAAAATTCCTATACTTACAATAAGTGAAGCTGCAAGCAGGAAAATAATGACCTTCTTGACTGTATTCCGCCTGTCACTGATCATACCCCAGAAGGGCTGTGAGAATATGGATATGAGTGAGCCTACCCCGAGTACCAAACCAATTTCTGTCTTGGTTAAGCCTTGCTCCTGATAGTAAAGCGGTATGAACGTAATGAAGATAGATATAATCCCAAAGAACAGAAATATGAATACAGATATGCGTAGCATGGAATATCACCTCTACGAGGATATTCCTACAAAAACGGTATCACGTCAACGTAGACATATTTATAATTTGTGTTTAACTAACCCACATTCAGTCTTATTCCGAGCTTCAAATCAAATAAAAATCCCTCACCTGGTACGATACCTAGTGAAGGACTTATTTGGTTGTTATTCAGATATCAATCTTTCAGACTCATATCTTAACGATTGACTTCATCTGCTGTAACCTTACGCTGCCCCTTGGGTTGTTCTTGCGCATCCGCGATGAATGGAGCTGTTTCTCCCGCAAGAACCATCTGCAGTGATAATCTTTGTTTCAATCGATCAGAAACCTCTCGATGGGATTGAAAGCCAATCAAATTTGTTAATTCGTAAGGGTCCGCTTCAAGATCATATAGAAACTCTTCAATATAATGATCTGAGCCAGCGTCTACGGTTGCTACTTTATCTGGCGCGGATACACTATACTTCCATCTTTGTGTACGTATGGCTCTACCTACCTGAGATTCACTAATCTGTACGAATACCTCATCCTGCCAATCGGTACGTTCACCTCGAATTAAAGGCATGATTGATCTTCCCTGCATGTTCTCAGGTACAGGTATACCCACAGCATCCAGTAACGTAGGTGGTATATCAATCAAGCTAATCAGCTCTCCCATATACCCACCGCCATCGAAGCCGGGTCCTTGGAATGCGCCTGGTATACGAATCGAAGCCTCATGACACGATCGCTTGTACTCACTATTCCTCGTCTTAAAGTGACATGCATGGTCTGATGTGAATAGAACAATCGTGTTATCTTTAAGATTCAGACTCTTGAGCGTATCCAGCATTCTACCGAATGCTTCATCTAGCCGCTTCACCATCCCATAATAACCACCTAGATGCTGATGGCTTGTACCTCCTAGTGCTGCTAAATCAGGCGGGGTCCATCGGGATGTGTATCTCTCTTGATACCCATCTGGTGCAGGGTAATCATCTGTTCGATTCTGATGATGGGGCTCTAGATAGGATACGAATAGAAAAAAAGGATCCTCTTGATGATCATTGATGTAGCTGATTGCCGCATCTGTAACTGCATCCACGCGATATCCGGGGAGCTTAATTGGTTGATCTTCCATATCATACATAACAGTATGGTAAGGTTCTGAGGTATGCTCCAATCCATTGGAGGCTAACCAATAATCGTAGCCTTCCCTCTTATGTCGCGGCACTGGCTCCTCACCTGCGAGATGCCACTTCCCAATATACCCCGTATGATAGTTAGCTTCTTTAAAATAATGACCTAATGTCTTCGTTTGTACCGGCAGCGGTATCGCATTCATAAAGCAGCCTGTCTTAGTCGCATACATACCCGTCTGCAGGCATGACCTTGCGGGTCCGCATACGGGCTGACAAGTAAACATATGAGATAAATGAGTGCCCATGTGGGCCATCCGATCAAAGTTAGGTGTTAAACCCAATGGATTTCCATGAACCCCCGTCGTATCCCATCGTTGTTGATCTGTAAAAAAAACAATCACATTGGGTTGACCCTCCGACTTTTCCTGCAATTCCATTCACCTCTTGATATCAATTATGGATTCGTTGTGTTCGTTGCGCTAGTGAATTCGTAATGAACATGGGTTAGCCCTTCAACCCTGTTGTCGATATTCCTTCTACGAAATGCTTCTGGGCTAGGAAGAAAATAATCACACAAGGGACAATGGTCACGACAGACATAGCCATGACTTGGTTCCAATTCACAGCACCCTCATTATCAAGCGTCATCCTTAAGCCAAGCGCTACCGTGTACTTACTCACACTGTTAATATAGATGAGTGCATTGAAGAACTCATTCCACTTCCATATGAACTGGAATATACAAACCGAGAATAATGCTGGCTTTGCCAGAGGAATAATCACTTTTGTTAAGATCGAGAACGAGTTACAGCCATCGATAATAGCAGCCTCATCAAGATCCTTAGGAACGCCACGTATAAATTGGACAAGCAGGAATACAAAGAAAGCATTAACGGCCAGCAAAGCAGGTACATAGAATGGCAAATACGTGTTTAACCATCCAAAATTTCTAAATAGTATATACCTAGGGATAATAATCACCGCATCAGGAAGCATGAGTGTGGACAGCATTAAGGCGAACCAGATCTTCTTCATTGGAAACTTGAATCTGGCAAACCCGTAGGCAACAATAACACTTGATACTGCTGTAAGAATAACGACTGGAACAACTAAGACGAACGTATTTGCAAAAAATCGGCTAAAGCTATTCTGTCCAATTCCTTGCCAGCCACGAACATATGCATCCCAGACGAATTCGGATGGAATCAGTCCAATTGATGAGAATACCTCACTGTTCGGCTTAAAGGAAGCTGATACAAGCCATAGCAGGGGATAAATAAAGATTACTCCAAATATCGTTAAGAAAATGAACTTCTTTATATGTCTCGACTCTGCCATTAGTTCCCCTCCCCATCTTCATAATAAGTCCAGCGATTAGAGGTTTTGAATAATATGAGAGTGAAGGTCAGAATAATGACGAACAATACCCATGATAAAGCGGAGGCATAACCCATTTTGAAAAACTGGAATGCATTATCATAAAGCATTAAACCGAATAGATAGGTTGACTTAAGCGGGCCGCCATGTGTAATAACAAACGCTGCAGTAAATTGCTGAAAAGCATTGATCGTTTGCATAATTAGATTGAACAATATTATGGGAGTTAGTAATGGTAATGTAATATGGAAGAACGTCTTAAATTTCGATGCCCCATCCACAGTTGAAGCTTCATATAATTCCTTCGGAACTTGCTTCAGCCCAGCTAAGAATAAAACCATGGCAGAACCAAACTCCCAAATTGGCAATAGCGTAATGGTGAATAGTGCCAAATCCGGGTTGCCCAGCCAATCCTGCGGTGGTATGTGGGCGTAGGATAACACTTTGTTAACAAGCCCATCCCTCACGAATAAGAATCTCCATAGGACAGCAACGGCAACACTACCTCCAAGAATCGAAGGAATATAATAAACGGTTCGGAAGAAATTGATACCTTTCATCTTATTATTCAGAAGGATAGCAACGATGAGAGCAAATACCAATTTGGCCGGTACACTCATGAAGACGTAGAGAAAGGTAACCTTCATAGATTGATATAAATCGGGATCATTCGTAAAAAGCTCAACATAATTACCCAATCCTACAAAGCTTGTATCTTTGGCCATTGAATAGTCAGTAAACGAATAAACCAAGGATGCGATAAAAGGGTATAGCGTTAATACTAGGAATCCGATAATCCATGGGCTGATATATAACAAGCCTACATATTTTTTCATTTAGAACTCCTATCCTTAGCATATGCTCCAGAAACAACTATTTTCCCGGAGCACACACTAATGAATTTATATATCGGTTTTTATATCTCTCTACTTCAACGTCTTCAACTTATCTATCGTGCGATCAACAAGCTCTTGACCTGCTTGCTCAGGTGTAATTTTGCCGAATGCAACCTTCTCCATATAGTCCTTCGTCAATTGTGCAAGCTCATTATTACCGCTAATCCCATTGACTGGATTTCCCGGATTCTGTAGTGCGAGTTCAACAGCTTCAGCCACAGTAGTGTCAATTAATTGCTTTTCAACCACCGAGTCCATACTCGCCTTCACAGCTGGAACACTATATATGTCGCCAAGAATAGCAGCCGCTTCGATGTCTGTTAATAACCAGCTAGCAAATTTAGCAGCTTCCTCTGGGTGCTCACTCGCTTTATTAATAGCTAGTGGATTACTAGGATTCACTAAGATAGCTGAGGTCTTAGCATCTGCTGGTACTGGAAACATACTCACAGCTAGATCGGCTATACTTGCTTTGAATCTAGTTACGGTTGAAGCCAGCGTGAAGGTCATACCAATGTCTCCATTGATCCATTGAGGGTTCTCAGATACATCAGGATAAAGCGCACTTTCCTCCACAGGCTGAAGCACTCCATCATCCAATAATTTTTTATAATAGGCAAAAGCTTCACCAGCTGTTGCAGCGTCAAATCCAAGCGAATGATCATTGTTAACCCATTGGTTTCCGGTTATTTGATTTACATAAGGCTGTAGGAATCCACGATAATCAAGCAATCCTAACAAATAGGCCTTCGGATCCTCCTCATGCACCCGTTTCCCTACAGAATGAATCGTTTCCCAGTCCCACTTCGTATCCTCAGGGATATTGAATCTCTCAAAGAATTGTTTGTTATAAGCGATCGTCATCCCATTTACACCCATTGGTAAACCTACTAGTTTATTCTCGAACACAGCATATCTGGACAGAAAGTCAGCGTCAAACGCGCCAATATTAATATATTCTTTCAATTCATTGAGATCATAAACCAAATCACGCTTTACTGATATCTCATCAATCCAATCCACGGATAGAGGTGTTAAATCCGGTGCAGTCCCTCCAGCAAATTGGGTAACAAGCTTCTGATAATACCCATCAAATCCACCATACTCCGCCTCAATTGTGATATGCGGGTTTTTATCCATATACACTTTAATGGCTTCTAGCAAGGCTTTGTGTCGACCCTCCGAACCCCACCATGAGAATCGCAAAGTCGCTTCTTCCTTCACTTCCTCCTTCACTTCTTCCTTTTCGTTTACAACGTTATTCACTTTATTCGTTTCATCGACACTTTCGTTGTTATTTGCTTGACACCCCACGAATAGTAAAATCATTGTTGCCGCTAGACAAATAATCATGATTGTCCTTTTCAAGATAATAGCCTCCTTTATTTAATATGAGCATAGTATAGGACCATTACGAACGATTAAAAAGGTATGCAAATTAGTATAAAGTATCATTTGCCCAAATGTTTTGGACAATGGTATCATTATTTAACATTGATCATCAAATAGCATCCTTCAAGCACTCATACAGCTACAGATTATTAGGGAGGTCTCCATGTGTACAAACTGTTGATCGTTGATGATGAAGCTGAGATTAGGAATGGCATCTCTCAGTATTTCCCTTGGCATGAAGTTGGCTTTGAGGTTGTTAATCAATGTGAGAACGGGAAGAAAGCCCTTCACTATATCGAAATTCATCCTGTTGATGTCATCCTCTGTGACATTAGGATGCCTGTCATGTCAGGATTAGAGCTCGCCAAACAACTACATGAGAGTAAGACAAATATAAAAATCATATTTCTAAGCGGATATCGAGATTTCGAATATGCTAAGCAAGCTCTTGCATATGATGTTAAGAATTATATTGTCAAACCAACAAAGTTCGATGAGCTATTACAAATTTTCTCTGAATTGAAGGTAGAGCTAGACGAAGCTAGTCCACATCTGAGCAGTATACATTCATCTCACCTTACCTTTAATGAGAAGGTTATCACTGAAATAAAATCCTACGTGGAAGAAAATCTGCATGTGGCCACATTAGAAGAAGCCGCTAGAAGAGTCCATATGAATTCATATTACGTCAGTAAATATTTCAAGGAGAAGACGGGGCAGAGGTTTTCCGATTTCGTTATATCCATGAAGATGGAGAAGGCATCTAAACTATTAATGGATATTCATTACAAAACCTATGAAGTAAGCGAGATGGTCGGATATACCAATGCAAAGAACTTCACTCGGACATTCAAGAAATACTATGGTAAAAGCCCAAGGGAATTTAGAAACAGCCAAGAAAGTAATGACTACCGATGAGGAAAAAATTCTTTCTCAAAACCTTGCTATTGCTCCTTGCCCCTCTTCTTACTACCGTCATCATTCTAGGGACTCTGTCCATCATTATTACACAAAAAAATATTCAAGGTGAAATTATTAAGAATGACTTGAATGTCTTGCATCAAATTGATTTAAGTATGGAATTAATATTCAGTGAAATGGACTCACTCGATATCAGCTTAGGTAACTCAGAAGTGATATATCGGTTGGAGGAAATTCTCAGAACGCAATCATTAACATTCGAAAACCTAAGAGCTTTAGAGCATACCCAGAATTACATTACTGCTCCTGCGAATGCCAGACCGTTTATTGAATCAATCTATGTGTATGTTAAAAATCCCAGTGAACAATTCCTTACAAGCACAGAAGGCTTATCCAGGTTCACAGAATTCTATGATATGGATTGGAAGAGAGGCTTCGATAACAACCAACATCAGAAGGATGTTTGGACAGAAACGAGAGAAATACAAAGATATTCTTTCGAGAAGCCCACTCCGATTACTACCGTTTACAGAAACATATATTCCACCTTACAGAACAAACCACAAGGTGTAATTGTGCTGAATATTTATACGGACTATATTGAGAAAATCCTAAGGAACATCGAGAGCTACACAGACCAATTTATACTCATCCTAGATAGCAACCATAACATTATTTTTAAAAACCGCTCTTTAGCAGGCATCCAATCCATCGACTTTAACAAAGCTTTATTCAAGCAATCTTCCTTGAAATTAGAAGAAGAAGGCACATCTTATATTGGCTCTCATTTATTATCCGGAAAATATGGCTGGCGATATGTCTCCATTGTGCCGACATCCTCGCTAAATAACATCACATCAAAAATAGGTATGATTACTTTATTTTTTGTTTGCTTCTCATTTGTACTCGGTTTAATACTCACCTATTATTTAACAAAGCGGAGCGTTAATCACTTGCGTTTTATTATTAGCGTCTTCAAATCTGCGGAAAGAAATTTACCTATTCCCACCAACCCTATTCCTGGAAAGAATGATGAGTATTCTTATATCATTGAGAATATTATCAAAAATTTCATCGAACAAAATTACTTGAAGGTACAGCTTAGTGAAAAAAAGTATAAGCTTCAAACAATAGAGTTACTCGCACTACAATCACAGATGAATCCCCACTTTCTATTCAATACGCTTGAAACCATCTATTGGAAGGTATTAAGCTTAACCGGGAAGCCGAATGAAGCAAATCAGATGCTCGAAAGCTTGTCCGACCTGTTGAAATATTCGATGGATAATCGCAACATCATTGTTCCATTTGGTAAAGAGATCAAGAACACTCAAAATTATATGGCTATTCAACAAATCCGCTACCGTAATAAATTCGATGTCATCTGGGATTATGACGAGGAAGACGTATATAAGTATGGAGTGATCAAGCTTCTCCTTCAACCCATAATAGAGAACTGTATCTATCACGGAATTAAAGAGAAGGAAAGTAAAAGTGATATTAAAATTAAAATATGGA
>DFXU01000067.1:0-22676 GCA_002383285.1 Caryophanales bacterium UBA4100 | reverse complement strand
GGATTATACAATACTCACAAAAGATTAAAGCTAACCTATGGTGAAGCATATGGCATAAAGATTCAAAGCAAGCTCTCATGGGGAACTGTAGTCAGTATTCATATTCCAATTTAAGCTGCTTCTAGAAAGCAGCTTTTCTATCTCTATGCAAGGTAGTGGCTTAGCAATAAGGTACCCTTGAATGATATTACAGCGAAGCTCCTTGAGCATTTCTAATTCTTCCTCGGATTCCACTCCCTCAGCAATTACATTTAAATCAAGTCCCGAAGCAAGGTCAACAATGGCTTTTACAATAGCTGCATTGTGTTTATCAAACTGCATGTTTCGAATAAAGCTTTGGTCGATTTTCAATGTATCTGGATGATATTTCTTTAGATAGCTTAACGATGAGTAGCCTGTACCGAAATCGTCAATAGAGATGGAAACACCTAATTCCTTGATTTCTTTAACCTTCCGTAGAACATATTCAATATTATTCATACTGAGATTCTCCGTAATTTCTAATGACAGATAACACGGATCAATCCCGCTTGAATGAATTGCATTTGCTAGTATCGAGATAAATCCATTGTCCAACAATTGATAGGGTGATAGGTTGACTGACATTTTTATAAGAGGATACCCCAATTCCTTCCACTGCACCATTTGTTGACAGACGGTTCTAAGCACCCATTCACCAATCGGCATAATCTGTCCTGTCTCTTCTGCTAATGGAATAAAATCTACGGGTAATAATAGTCCTTTCTTCGGATGCTGCCAACGTAGCAGCGCTTCTAAACCAACAATTTTTCTGGAGAATATTTCAACCTGAGGCTGATAATACACCAGCATCTCCGATTTTTTTATAGCTTTGCGTAAGAAGCTCTCCATATTCATTCTCATGCTATTATTCTCATCTATTTCAGTTATGTAGAACTGATAATCATTTTTAGTTTCCTTGGCTTTATACATAGCGGCATCTGCATTCTTAATCAATGCATCTATGTTATCACCATCATCAGGGTATAGACTAATTCCAATGCTTCCGGAAACAAATAATTCATGACTCTCATAAACAAAAGCTTCATCAAAGCAATCTATTATTTTTTGTGCTACTGTAGTTACGCCTCGGGAATCGGATATATCGGTTAACAAGATCATGAACTCATCACCACCCAAACGAGCGACAGTGTCACATTCCCGCAAACGATATCTCAGCTTATTGGCGACTAGGATTAATAGCTGATCCCCAACCGAGTGTCCAAGCGTATCATTGATGATTTTAAAACGATTCAGATCTAAGAAGAAGACAGCTAATAGCTGTTTCATTCGTTTCGCTCTAGCAATTGCCTGCTCCAAACGATCGTAAAACAGCATACGGTTTGGAAGTCCAGTCAATATGTCGTAATGAGCAAGATATTTCAACTGGTCTTCTGTCTTCTTGCGTTCTGTAATATCACTGAATATCCCTACATAATGAGTAACCTTCTGCATATTATCATTAACTGCATCAACATTTAACCACTCAGGGTAGATCTCACCATTCTTACGCCTATTCCATATTTCCCCCTTCCAATTCCCATGTTTATTAATATCAGACCACATATTCAGATAAAACTGCTCATCCTGTAATCCGGAATGAAGCAGCTGCAGTGTTTGACCTATGGCTTCATCTGCCAAATATCCGGTCGTCTTCGTAAATGCTTGATTAACGGTAAGAATAATTCCTTTCTTATCTGTAATGATAATGCCTTCACTTGAGCTGTCAAAAATGCGCGAATATAGGCGTTTATTCCCTTCGTTATTATTACGTTCCGTTAAGTCAGAGAATATACCTACATAGTAGATAATTTCCCCAGCTTCATTATTAATCGTATGGATAGTCAGACTCTCCGGATATAATTCTCCGTGCTTATGGCGGTTAATGACCTCCCCCTGCCAGCAGCCCTTCTCCCGAATGACCTTCCACATATCGATATAGAAATTCTGGTCCTGTACACCAGACTTAAGGATGCTCGGATTCGCACCCATGACCTCTTCAGCTGTATACCCTGTTATTTCTGTAAAAGCAGGATTCACATATAGAATATTACTGAATTTATCCGTTATCGTTATTCCTTCACTTATATGATTAAGCACTTCAACGTATAATTTAAATTGTTCAATAACAAATTCATCAGGTGTAGGAGCTATATATTTATTCGGTTCTACATTGCTCATGTATTCACGACTCCTGAGTGTAAGTTACACTGATTATTTGTCAATCTACATTTATTGCTACAAATATACAACAATAACTAGTTTTGACGAGTGCGGATTATCACAAGCATATTTGGTCTTATCTTATATATACCTTATTCTAGACATATAGTCTATTGATTTCATTAGATACTACTCATATGATTGATTCGAGTGCAGGTAGGTAGCTTACCGATATCTGTATGTAGATCTTCGGCTTTCCTAATCGACAAGCTTATGTTGTTCTGATAAAATATGGATAAGAACAAGCATTCCTATCTGGGTTGATAAATTCCAGATATCCAACAATAATTAATGTAGGAGTTTCTATGAAATGACCTTAACTTACACAATGGATGATGAGCAGTGGAATATGTTAATTCAGGATGTTGCCGATAGCTTCGACGAAGTGACTATTAGCCGCGGCTTCCAGTATTATAAGCAGGGACGTGTCCAAGAATTGACGATGCCTGCTCCTCAATACGTCGAAGCCATCGTTCATGGCAACGAAGAATATGACGTGGAGATGGACCTCAATTTCTTCTCGGCAAGTCAGTGCAATTGCCCTGTGGAAGGCACCTGCAAGCATATGATGGCAGCTATATTAGAGTATGCCTTCGAGCAAGCTCGCCCGGTGAACATGCTTGTCAACGCGAAGTCGATCACCACGTTCAAGCTAACAAATCAACGTTCGGCTCACGTCTTGAATTTCAGAACAGCAGGTCAAGGTCAAGTCGATAGGAAGAAAGCTGAGAGAGCATCTCGGATCAAGGAGCAGGCAGCTCATATTCCATCGATGAGCGTTCTTGAATGGCATGAGCTATTCGAGCTATGCATCGAGCAATTACCGCAGGATATACGTAGCTTCCTATATGTCGAGCAAGCTTTGAACATAATACTGGAGCTCAAGCCGAAGCTCCAGAGCGATATTGAGCATATCTATATGCTGAATGTTCATTTGTTCTTATTATATAAACTAATAAACAAACGGCTTCACCATTCAGACTACTACTACAATCACAGTGGAGACTCAGCGATAGCAGACGTGATGGAGTCTATCGAGGCTTACTATAGCAATGGCAATTTCCTATCAGTTAAACCAGATCATCAAGATCATCTCCAGCTGACACTAGCATATATCCGTGAGAAGATGCTGAGAGAGTCATCTGACACGCACTATTTTTTGGATGTATATTATAGCTTCTGGCACTATTGGGTGTGCCCTTATGTGGAGGATACCCGCCCCTATTCCGATGAGTTATTGAAGCTCGAGCAAGCAGCAGGTGCCGCCGGCTTAGCACTGTCCACATTCCATTATCTGATGGCCCAGGCGCGGATGAATTTCTTTATGATTGAGGATGAAGAGGCTTGGAGGCTATTGATGGACGCCAAGACCCACAAGGCAGTCCCTTCGAATATGTCACTGTACTACTTGTATTATCTGACACATCAGCAGCAATGGAACCGATTATTAAATTGGTTAACCGCGCTTCCACCCTTGTACCGAAGTTACCGTCGTGATTACCTGAGTAAGTATATGGAGTTCTGGGAGCTTGTAATAAATCAGCTGCCAGAAGCTGAGAACTCCATGTGGGATACGCTTATTAACATGCTGCCTTATTCCAGTACGATCTATGAGGAGAAGCTACTCCAGCATAGCAAGTGGAAGCAATGGATGGATTATCACCTGAGCACAGGGACCGATCCTTCAGAATTCCGCGTTAGTGAGCTGCAGCCTATGGATAAATTTGCCCCCGAGGTGCTGCTCCCCTTCTATCATCAAGCCGTTGAACGTTATGTCATGATCAAGAATCGAGACGGCTATAAAGCTGCCGTGAAGCTATTGAAGAGATTAGCCAAATTATATCGCAGATTAAAGCGTGTAGACCGTTGGGAGCAATTCTTAGCAGCATTCGTCGGTCGTTACAGCCGTCTACGCGCGCTTCAAGAGGAGCTCAAGAAAGGGAAATTGCTGCAATGACACAGTATACAGATACGATTTACATTCGTCTTCAATTAGACCAGCATGGGAATGCCCATATCGAAGGGTCATTAGACAATAACTACACCGCATCTGGAACCTTCTATAAGCATCGCTTGTTCGCCTGGCATGAGGATTCATTCTATGGTACGGATTTGATAGTTGAGAACATTCGGGGAACTGAGACTGTTGTCCTTCCAGCAGAGCAGGTCATACCATTCTTTGCAGAGCCACTAATACTACAGCATCTAGAGTTTGTATGGAATGGTCAGGCTAAACTATTGATTGAGCTAGCTCCACTGCTTCTCTCATGCATCAAGCAGAAGAAGTATATTCCGTCCTTCTCTGCCTATCTAGAAGGACAGATGTGCTGGACGTGGGATGAAGCTGCACTAGAGTCACATGAACAGAATATGCTCGAAGCAGCTAAGGACGCTGGGACTGGAACTGGGGCCGGAGCTATAGCAGGAGCAGGGGTTCGCTTCATCGATGGCTTATTAGCTTCCTTCTCCGCGACAGTGATGAAGCATGATTATGGAACGGAGCTAGCTACCGCAGATTTAAGGCGGGAATTCCCGTTGTTATTCCAACGGGGAGGCGTTGCAGCTACAGCAGGCTTCGATGCCAAGCAGTGGCTGGTTGCAGTAGGCTGGAAAGCCGACACGGCTCCCTTCCGGCCAATGCTGCAGCTGCTCGAGCCTGATGACGTCGATCCGGATTGGCACCTACAGCTTGTTCTCCAGGACAAGCTTGATTCAGCAACGATCGTCCATGTGCGGCTAGCCGCTGACGGATCGGCGGTCGGCGCTTGGCCAACCGCATGGTCTGCACATGTGCAGGAGCGAGCAAGCAGCTGGCTGGAGCGATTGCGTGCAAGCTTGCCTGAGGCGATATCCGCTAATGCGAAGAACGAGGATATCTTCAGCGATGCCCTCACCGATGAAGCAGCTTGGCGCTTCCTTACAGCGGATAGCCAGCGACTGAGTGAAGCTGGCTGGCAGGTGCTGCTTCCAGCATGGTGGGAGGCTGCCAGCCGCAAGAAGCCTCGGCTACGCGCCCGTGTCAAATCGAATACGGGAAGTCGATCAGATCGTTCATTATTCGGCCTAGATTCGCTGATCGATTTCGATTGGCGTATTGCTATTGGCGATACCGATCTGAGTGAAGCTGAATTCGCTGAGCTGCTTACCCGCAATGCTCGACTCGTGCAATTCCGTGGTCAGTGGATTCAGCTTGATCCTGCGCTATTAGCACAAATTCGCCAAGCCATGGCTCGTGTTGACAAAGGTCAAGGACTATCCTTCCAGGATGTACTCCAGCTACATCTACTCGGCGGTGATCATGCAGCAGATGATGGTGCCTCAGGTGATAGAACGGCTGAGCAGCAGGCGGATGAGGAAGCACGGCTCAAGCTAGAGGTTGAGCTGAACGAGCATCTGATTCAGCTTATTGGACAGCTGGGGCAGCAGGCAGACTGGCCCAAGCTTACTGTGCCCGATAGCTTGCGCGCAGAGCTGCGCCCCTACCAGCAGAGTGGATATGCTTGGTTGACGTTTCTACGACGTTTCGGGCTTGGTGCATGCCTAGCTGATGATATGGGACTTGGGAAAACCGTTCAATTCATTGCGTACTTATTACATATTAAGGAGAATACCGCGGTAGACACCACGATTCCCTCTTTACTTATATGTCCCACCTCAGTGCTTGGTAACTGGGAGAAGGAGCTTACCCGCTTCGCCCCATCGTTGAATGTCATACTTCATTATGGTAATAGAAGGCTTGGGTCTGAGGCTTTCATAGAGGCTACGAGGGGGGCTGATCTTGTATTAACCTCCTACGCGATCNNCTTCTTAACGGCCGCGAAGGGGGCAGATCTAGTACTGACCTCCTATTCAATATCCGCATTAGATCAAGAGACATTACAACAAATTACATGGACATCAATATGCTTAGATGAAGCACAGAACATCAAGAATGCTCAGACAAAGCAATCCTCGGCCGTTCGAAGTATTCCCGCTCGTCATCGAATTGCACTTACTGGAACGCCCATTGAGAACCGCTTGTCTGAGCTATGGTCCATATATGACTTTATTAATCCAGGTTACTTGGGTAATGCAGGTTCCTTCAACAAGCGATTTAGCAATGCGATAGAGAAAGGTCAGGATGAGCAGCGAACTACTGATCTACAGAAGCTAGTTAAGCCGTTCATGCTGCGCCGCAAGAAGAAGGATCCTGCCATTCAGCTCGATCTACCGGATAAGAATGAGATGAAAACCTACATTAATCTCACAGCTGAGCAAGGTGCTCTATATGAGCAAACCGTTAACCAGCTTATGGAGCGGATGCAGCAGCTCGATGGCATAGAGCGCAAGGGGGCCATTCTCGCCACGCTTACTAAGCTTAAGCAGCTCTGCGATCATCCGGCGCTGATGACTAAGGAGCCCTTGCCGGATATGGACCCGACAACCGATAATGGCAGCGATATCGAAATCGATATCGAGCGGCTGATCAATCGCTCATCCAAGTTAGAGCGGCTCCTAGCCATGGTCCGGGAGCTGCGAGAAGAGGGCGAACGCTGCCTGATATTCACACAATATATCGGTATGGGGCAGATGCTACAGCTTGTGCTTGAGCATGAGCTACAGGAGCCCGTGTTGTATCTCAACGGAAGCACGTCCAAATCGAGACGGGATCGTATGATTGAGCAGTTTCAAGCTAAAGGGCTTTCCGAAGACCACGAGCAACCTAACGTATTTATCCTATCTCTTAAAGCGGGTGGCGTTGGTCTAAACCTGACTGCAGCGAATCATGTGTTTCACTTCGATCGGTGGTGGAACCCAGCTGTCGAGAACCAAGCAACTGATCGAGCTTACCGTATGGGTCAAACTCGCGATGTCCAAGTACACAAGTTCATTGCCCTTGGCACGCTAGAGGAACGTATCGATGAGATGCTAGATAGTAAGCAGCAGCTTAGCGAGAACGTCATCTCGGCATCGGAAGGCTGGATAACAGAGCTATCTACAGAAGCGTTGAAGGACCTCTTTACTCTGCGACGTGAACTTTAACTTACTTTAACTTAACTGTGCCCATGAGTGAAAATGTCCTACTTGGTTAATCATGAACATACTTGTAGTTAGAAGACTACATCATACGAGGAGTGATAGGCATGAACAATTCGTCTCAACAATTCGCATTCATTGGTTCTTATGCAGAACCCAGCTCTCCGGGAGTTTACGTCTGTTCCTATGATTCAGAGACTGGTGCTCTTTCCCTGGCAAGCTCTGTGAGTGGATTGAAGAATCCCACCTTCCTTGACATTGATAAGACTGAGCTAAGATTGTATGCACTAGCCGAAGGAATCGATGCGGACGGTCAACGCTACGGAGAAGCTAATGCTTATTCCATTGAACCCAACACAGGGCAATTAACCTTACTTAACAAGCAGCAAACTGTGCCCTCGCCCATCTGCCATATTGTGCTCGATCGTACCTATCGCAATTTGATGGTATCTAGCTACCACGGCGGAATGGTTGGTCTTAGTCCGATTCAAGAGGATGGTCGAATTAGTCCGCTTGCAGACATTCGTCAGCATATCGGAGCTAGTATCCTTCCTATTCAAAGTCAGCCCCGTGCTCATTCAATGACTGTGGATCGGTTAAACCGCTTTGTACTAGCTTGTGACCTTGGGCTTGATCGTATTATTATCTACCGATTAGACGCGCAGGGACAGAGACTGATTCCTCATAAAGAAGTGAAGCTCACGCCTGGCTCTGGTCCACGTCATTGGCAGTTCCATCCGTCACTGCCCTATGGGTATGTCATTAATGAGCTGAATGCTACGATAACGGCATTCTCTTATGATGAGCAGCAAGGACAACTTACAATGATCCAAACCGTACCTACGCTTCCAAGCGAATATGATGGCGAGAATGCCTGTGCAGATATTCATATCTCTCCTGACGGCCGTTTCTTATATGGCTCTAACCGTGGACATGACAGTATTGTCGTCTATGCAATCGATCCTTCTAACGGTAGCTTAAGCTTCGTTGAACATACATCAACAATGGGTCAGCATCCTCGGGGCTTCACGATTACTCCAGATGGACGTTTCGTTATAGTCGCTAATCGGGATACGAACGATATCGTAACCTTCCGTAGAGATGACGAGACGGGAAAGCTCACACCAACAGGTCACGTATTACAATTATCGAAACCTGTATGCATTAAATTTCTATAATTCGGTTTAAGATGCTTCACATCCATCGTAGACCATAGAAATCGATAAACGCACATAGTCAGAACAATGCACCTCCGTTACCGTTGCCCATAAGAAATTCTGGGTATACTGGTTGTAACAGGAGGTGCATATTATGTCAATAATGCCCATTCATCAACGAATGGCAGAGCTGTGGACGATTCAAACTTGCAGGAAATTAACTGAGCTCGAATCGCAAGAAATGTCAAATTGTATGATTCTGAATGCCAAGTACTGCTGGGAGATGGCCCATCTGGAAAATCAGTCCATCCTCGCGAGCATGACCTCGGATGTGACTTGGCAGCATGAGGTATGCTTAAATATTGATCGGCTTACAAGCTGAATGCAACTGAATACATAGCAGTTCACATGCGAGAACTTAGCTTAACCTATGAATTGGTCAATAGCTGTTAAGGTCTTTACTACTGAATCTTGAATCACAATATCAAAATGCTGCTCCAAGCCGGTCGGCTCTTGATTAATAAGTATAAGCTCACCTGACGTGAGGAAGGGTAATTGATTAACTGGAGCTACCTGCAGACTTGTACCCATAACCAACACAACATCTGCATCTCGGATAGCTTCAGTTGATTTTTCCCATGCTTCGCTTGGCAGAGATTCCCCGAACAGAATAATATCTGGGCGGAAATTGCCGCCACAGAAGCAACGTATTTTCCCCAGAAAGCTAACCTGCTCTCCCTTATTCCNNGAACTCGATTATTGCCTGCTCGCTGATGGAGCCCATCAACATTCTGTGTCACTATGAGCCGAAGTCGCTCATCTACTTCCCACTTAACGAGAATATGATGTCCATCATGAGGATTTACTGTCTTCAAGTGTTCTATTCGTGTCGAATAGAATCCATGGAACAGATTGTAATTATACTCCAGAGCATCTACCGTTGCCACGGTAACTGGATCAATCTGACGCCACCATCCTCTTGAGGAACGGAATTCAGGGACACCAGATTGTACGGAGAAGCCTGCGCCAGTTAACACAACCAAGTGCCTGGCGAATTTAATCTTGTCAACTGCTGCTTGTAGTGTACGAATAACCATCTGTACGATGCCTCCAATTACTTCTAGATCAGCTTACTTAGTCATCAAACCTTATCAATGTAGCACACTACATCTGATAAGTTTGTCGTATCCTGCAGCAGGAATGAAAATGTCACAATCGTTGAGCATAAAAAAAAGCAGCTTACCCACATGGGCAGCTACCATTACTAAATAACTCCTATACGGTAAAACCGAACTTCTTTCCATAATAGATTTCATCCATCTCGATTTTTAAGCGGGCTGTTATTTCCTTCTGTTCCTCTGAACTAAGCTTCTCCTTTGTATAACCGAACAGATAATTATCTAGATCGAATGCCTTGAGCTTGCATTTGGTATGGAAGATGTTCTCTTGATACACATTCACATCAATCATATCGTAAGAGTCTTGGATCTCCTCTGGAATATAGTTCTGGATCGAGCTGATCTCATGGTCGATGAAATGCTTGTATCCGCTAATATCCCTAGTAAAGCCACGCACACGGTAATCGATTGTAATAATGTCTGTATCGAAAGAGTGAATAAGGTAATTCAATGTCTTGAGAGGAGAGATTTCTCCACATGTCGATACATCAATATCCGCGCGGAATGTACTAATCCCCTCATCAGGATGATATTCAGGATAAGTGTGAACGGTGATGTGGCTTTTGTTCAAGTGCATGACTACGGCTTCAGGAATGGGCCCTGGTGACTCGTCAAACGACTCACCTACTTCGTATACGGGACCTTCTGAGACTAACATCGTCACGCTGGCACCCTGTGGATTATAATCTTGTTTTGCAATATTCAACACATGGGCCCCTATGATATCAGATACATTCATGAGGATGGCGGTTAGTCGATCCGCATTGTATTGCTCATCGATATACGTTATATAGGCTTCACGCTCTTCTTTTGTTGCTGTGTAACAAATATCGTACATATTAAAACTGAGTGACTTCGTTAGATTATTAAAACCATGCAAGGTTATTCTTTGCTCTGGTGTTAGCTTCATAGTATGATATCTCCTTATTGTTAGCCGTAGTAACACCCTTATATCCTACATAACCTCATGCCCTATTGCAAATAAAATCCCTGCTCCTCTAGGTAAGCTTTCATGTGCAGCCTAGATGGTGCGGCGAATTTATTCTTCATATCCTCCGTCCACGTTCGGCGCATCTTACCCTGTGTTCGTTCATGCATATATTCACTCATCGTTTGATCATAGCTCTCGAGCAGATTGCTCACCTGACTTATATCATATTTATCATGATGAAGGATGGCTTCCATTGGTAGACGAGGCTTGATTCCTACTTCTTGATCAGGAAAGCCAATGCACATCCCGAATATAGGAAATACCCGCTCTGGAAGCTCAAGTAACTCAGTTACCTCTCGAATCTGATTACGAATTCCACCGATATACACAATTCCCATCCCCATTGACTCGGCAGCAAGCGCTGCATTCTGTGCTGCGAGTGCTGCATCAACTGTTGCAACGATCATATTCTCTGCTGTATGCAAGCTAGCATGATTAGGATCATCATGAAGGCTATATGCCACCTGGTTCCGGTATAAATCCGCACACCAGACGAGGAAGACGGGGCTATCTGCTACATATCTCTGATTTGAGGTTAATATAGCCAGCCTCTCACGCTTTGACAGATCAGTTACACGAATTACACTATATGCTTGCACATGACTGGAGGATGAAGCCATCTGCGCTGATGCTATAATAGAGTGCAGCTGTTCCTCACTAATAGGTTGCTCCGTAAACTTACGGATAGAGCGATGATTCAGCATTAATTCAATGGTTTCATTCATCTAAGCTGGCTCCTCATGTTCAATGATTAGACAATACTCCACACTTCGATTTCATATCCTTCGGTATATACGCTATAATAAGAATTCTTAAACAATAGGCTGTCACATCAATCATAAAAAATACACCAGATCACTCTGGTCTGCAAATCCACATTCGCGTTTGCCGATAATGATTGATTTGCGAAAGGATGGTTATACCATGGCTAATTTATTCCTATTCCTAGGCGGTATCAATGCTTTCCTAGCAGTTGCACTAGGCGCATTCGGTGCTCATGCACTGAAGAGCAAGCTCTCTGAGAAGATGCTGAATGCATTCGAGACCGGTGTTCATTATCATCTGATCCACGCTATCGCACTTATCGTAATCGCCATTCTGATCAAGAGTGCATCCGGCTCAAGCACGCTCCCCATTTGGTCGGGCTGGTTAATTATGTCCGGTATCGTATTATTCTCAGGCAGCCTGTATGCCTTAAGCTTGAGCGGAATAACGAAGCTCGGCATCATTACACCATTCGGTGGGCTGGCTTTCCTAGCTGGTTGGTTGATTATTGCCATATACGCACTTGCATCCAAGCCAATGCTCTAGGATATAAGACAAGCAACTTACTCCTAAGGAGCAGTTGCTTGTCCATCTAATTCTTAAAGCCGTTCTGCCCATTCTTCCTTATTGCTCCAATCCTTCGCTTTCCAGCGCAGGACATCCGGGTTGGCCATTGGAAGCATGATCTTGAACAATTCCAGCTTCTCCAGATCCGTCATAGGAACGAAGCTCCTGGCTACTCTTAAGTTATTCTCTAGCTGCTCCATAGATGACATACCAAGAATAGCAGTGGAGATCGGTAAGGACCATGTGTATCTGAGCGCTTGCTCATACCACTCAGCCAGTCTTCCGTTTCCAATAACCTTCATGCCGATAATCGCCATACCCTTCTCATTTGCATGTGGAAGGAACTCATCGGCAAAGCTATACATGAAGTGATCAGCGGCGGATACAGCAACGAGAGCACTATCGAATGGGAAGCGATTAATCGCTTCAACCTGAACAAGAGGATTCGTATGCCCACTAAGACTAATATGCTTAATGATGCCCTGTTCCTTGGCTTCGATCAGTGCCTGCAAGGCTCCATCCTTGGCAAAGCACTCATCTAGCACTGCCATAGTTCTCACATCGTGAAGGCGCCATTCCTGAACATGATCCGTTTGTAATCTCTTCAGACTTGCTTCTAGGGAACGCCAGGAGCCGTCTCTTGTACGATCTAGCGTCTTCGTAGCAATCCATACCTTAGAACGGCGATCGCCCAAGGCTTTTCCTAACCGTTCCTCTGATTGTCCAGCAGAATAAATCGGTGCGGTGTCGAAATACTCAATACCCTCATCAATAGCCCTATTTACAATCTGAATGGCTTCATCTTCCGTACAATTGTGCTCGTCCACTATACGTTGAGCACCGAAGCTAAGAATTGAAAATTCACGACCGGTCTGACCAAACTTCCGCTTTTCCATGGGTACATTCCTCCATTTCACTGTTATGTTCATTATAATCCATAATGAACCAATAATGAAATCGATTGTTAAGAAGCAAGTAAGCATATCCTTTAATTGAGGTGATTATTCTTGAATGTTGTTGTATTCGATCTTGAGCTTGTTAAACGATTCAAAATCGGTCAGCTTAGCACCATCGTAGAAATCGGAGCGTGTAAGGTTGACTATGCAACTAAGAGCATTATCGATCAGTTCCAAATTTACATTGTACCCAAGGGTGGATATGTTGAGAAGAGCACAAGGGCCTTCATCAATATGGACAAGGAAGATATGAAGAATGCCGTCTCCTTCCAGGTGGGTATTGAGAGCTTCGCAGCATGGCTTAGTAAGGACGACTACCTGTGCTCTTGGGGTAAGGATGATCGCCTTCATATTATCGATGAATGTGTACGCAAGGGGGTCAATCTGGATTGGTTCAACAACTATAATGACATCCAGCCTCAGATTGGTAAGCTGCTGCTTCCCGAGGTTAGTCACCAAATTGGTCTGAAAACTGCGCTGCATGCTGCAGGTATTGAACCCACAGGGAAAGCTCATAGAGGCATCGACGATGCGGTCAACACTGCTAAGCTATTCATTCGATTTATCGACAGGATCACACTGAGGAAGAATGAGATGACAGCTAAGGATATTAGCAATCACTTTAATAAGAAGATGATTCGAGCACGTAAACCAGTGAGACCCTCTCATCCGACCATGAAGAAGCCTTGATTCTAACTGCTCAATATAACAACAACTGCAGCAACTTCAACGATTAGGATCAGGGGGAACAACAGATTGAAGTGCTTCTTCTTCGTCTTATGTCTAAGTAATCTCATGCCCATAATCGTACCGAGAAATCCACCAAGTGCTGTAACGATGAATAATTGCCTCTCGCTTACCCGCCTGTTATTCCTCACTGCAGCCTTCATAGATTTCTTCTTATCGACATACATAATGAGCAGCCCATACAGATTAATGATAGCAGCATAAATCGCAAGCACTCGAAGCGCAATCGGAAACTGTTCTTGATTATCCAAACATAGCTTCACGAAGAGGATGAATAATAACATGGAGACCATGACGCTAATAAACGTTCTGAATGTCTTCAACTATATACAACCGACCTTCTATCATATTCTACATCACCATTCATATTTTCATTACCCAAGCCTGTTATGCTCGAATCGCTGATGAATTTGGATTTGTTACATCGTTCTCAGAAAGTATAACCTATGTGGTTTAGAAAGTGCTAGATCTCAGATTTTCCTCCATCAGTGCAAGTTTGGGCTTCTTGCTCCTAAGTTACTGTTTAAGGCAGTTTGGACGCTCTATTGCTGGACCTCCTACCTCTTGAGTCGATACGCTGCCAAGCGCATAAAAAGCGATGCTACGTAATTAGCATCGCTCCATCATCTTCCGCATATCAATATTTACTCACTCGTTATCTAAAGTTACAGTCTCAGCCTTTTCTTTATCCTCAGTATCCTCAGTCACCTTGCAATCCGCACAAATCCATGAGGTCCCGACCTGCTCATTACCATTCGTCTTTCCACACTGTCCACATGTGATATCTTCGGTAGCCTTTGGACGATTCTCTATATTCATGGTAACTCCCCATTTCTATGGAATATTGGATTTCGATTACTAACTATATTGTCCAATATCCACTATGAATAAGCTGTGATGTATATCACAGGCGCAAGAAACGGTAATATCGAGCATCGCCAAATTATTCCTCCTTGAATATCGGAGTGATGACAAGCTTGAAGCTGAATTCCTTCTCACTCAAGCGATATTCCTCCAATAGCTCAGGCCCACAAGAGTTGGAGCCTACACCACCCATCTTATAGTCGGCATTCACAATCGTTTCTACTCTCCGTACTAGCTCATGAGGATGACCAGCAGCATCCAAATCCTCTGGTGTATAATGCGCTGCATTGAATGAGAAGTGCTCACTATCACTCGTCAGCTTAAGTCCCATGCCTTGCTCGTTCGATATGATAACCCAATCCGTGTCGTAACGGGACCCATTCTCTTGTGGCATCAAGTAATTCTCGAATAGATGATCCACAGTCATTAGATATTTACCTTTACGAGCACTGCGGCACTTATCGATATAACTTTCATGAGGACCATATCCGAAGTATTCTACCTCTTCTGTACCTCTCGGCATAGCAAACTGCAGTCCGAATCGAGGTAAATGCTCAACCTCCTCACGAACTTTAACATCTACAGCTAGTGTGATTTCTCCATAACCATCCACCGTCCATACCGCGGCTCCATGTAGAATAGGGTAATTGATATACCCCCCTAATGAATAACGAACCGTAATCGAGACAGTGTCTACACGCTTCTGTGTAATCTGTGTATCATATACATGCATGGTTGCACGATCGAAGCCAAACCTCTGCCATGCGCGTTTAATATTCCTATCATTGTCTGTTGGTGCTCTCCAGATATTAAATTTCGGCTTCCCTTGAATCAGTTGAACACCATGCTTGGTTATCCTAGAGAAGGTCCCATCGAATGAGTCGAACACGTGACAGAAATCAAATCCTCTTATCGTGATCAGATGACCCTCTTCAATAACATCGATGGTTGGAATCTCCTTGCTTATTACTTCCAACGACCTTATACCTACAGGTAATTCAAACTGCTCAAAGATCACCTCGTACCCTGCCTCTGACCAAGCCGTATCTTTCTTCTGCACAAAAGTCAATGTCACATAATATTGGGTAATAGAAGCTTTTGGAAGCTCATAGGGGATAACCAAGGACACTGTTTCGTGTGGGCGTACAGACAGCTTATTGATCTCATCCTGCTGTAAGATAACACCATCCTTCTCCAGCTTCCATATTAACCTTAGGTGAGATAAGTCGATAAAGTCATATAGATTTGTCAGCTTTACGATCCCTTTGTGTAAATCCTCAGCTTCAACACGGATTGGAGCTATAACCTTCTTCAATTCTAATAACCCTACATGTGCCGTTCGATCTGGGTAAACAAGACCATCCAAACAGAAGTTTCCATCATTAGGTTGATCACCGAAATCGCCGCCATATGCATAGTAAGCTTGACCATGCTCAGTAGTCGTCTTCATACCATGGTCCACCCACTCCCAGACGCAGCCTCCCATCAGCTTCGGATATTGGTAAATAACATGCCAATAATCCTGCAAGTCCCCAGGTCCATTCCCCATTGCATGACTGTATTCGCATAGGAATAACGGCTTATGCTGTTGATCATCCTTCGCGTATCCTTCGATCTCTGCTACAGATGCGTACATACGACTGTCCATATCGAGGCAGTCCACATCCATGCTTCCGTTATAACGAGTAGCTGCACCTTCATAATGGACAGGTCTTGAACTGTCCCTCTGCTTAATCCACTCTGCCATGGCGATATGATTATCCGCATAACCGGATTCATTGCCTAACGACCACATGATGATACAAGCACGGTTCTTATCCCGCTCCACCATTCGAATCGCTCTATCTAGAAAGGCGTCCTTCCAGGCGGGATCTCGTGAAAGCTGGTGGAAATCATCATCCGCTGATACACCTGCATTTCTTAATCCATGACATTCTAAATCAGCTTCATCAATGACATAAAAGCCGTACACATCACACAGCTCCAAGAAGCGAGGGTCGTTCGGATAATGAGACGTACGAATTGTATTTATATTGTGCTGCTTCATAAGCTTGAGATCCTTGATCATATGATTAATCGGAATCGTCTGTCCAAGCTCAGGATGAGAATCATGCCGATTCACACCCTTTAGCTTAACCGCTTGTCCATTGATTAGGAATACACCATCTACGATCTCTACTCGCTTGAATCCAACTTGGAATCGCAGGACCTCCTTACCGGTGTATATATACAATTCATATAAAGTTGGTCGCTCAGCATGCCAAAGCGTAGGTTTATTGACCTCTAGGACCAGCACACCGCTGTCATGAATCAATGATTTTTCCGTACCCACGACTTCGCCATTCGCATCATAAAGCTCTGCTGTAACCTCCAATGAGCCTGTAGTCTCCACTTCTACATTTAGCTTAGCATGGTTGAAATCTGCAGATAGCTCCTGTCTATTAAACACATCACGAATATGTGCCTTATCCCGCGAGAGTATATATACATCTCGGAATATACCGGAGAAACGCCACAGATCCTGATCCTCTAAGTAAGTTCCATCACACCACTTCAGTACCATGACAGCCACTCGATTATGTCCACTATGAACATAGGACGATATATCAAACTCAGCAGGCACTCTGCTTCCTTGACTGTAACCAACAAATTCACCATTGATCCACAAATAGAAACAAGCGTTCACACCTTCAAAAACAACATATTGCTGCTGAGTACTCCACTGATCCCTCAGATTAAATTCCCTCACATAAAGACCAGCAGGATTCTCATTCGGTACATAGGGAGGATCACAAGGAATCGGGTAGTTGACATTCGTATACTGCATCTGATCATACCCATTCGTCTGCCAGCACGAAGGTACAATGAGGTCATCCCAGCCGTCTACATCCGCTTCTAAATCATAGAATCCATCCTCAACCTGCTTCACGCTAGGAGCATATTTGAATTTCCAGCTGCCGTTTAATGTCTGATAATGCGGGGAGCTACCTCTCTTACTCAGCTTTGCTGATTCGACATCACCATAAGGAATATAGTAAGCTCTTGCTGCTTCTCTATTCACCTGTAATACATTCGGGTCCTCCCAATACTTCTTCACTTGGATCACCATCGTCACTCCTCTAAATAAATCGATTAAATTCCATGGAATTGGATACATCCTTATGTTTCATTATAGTTGTGATATACTAAAGCATCATAGGAGCTAAATCGGACAACATACCATACATATTGGACATTACGAGGTGGATGACGTGGAGATATTACAGCTCAGAACTAACCTTTATCATCAGATGGGAGAGCATATTCCCTTCTCTGTCTATACAGTCGGTACAGAGAATCAGCAAGCCATGACACGCTTGAAGGGCTTCAGCGCCAAGCAGCTATTCATCTCCTTCTCCGGATTGGGTGCTTTCAGATCTCTACAGCATAACGAATGGGACATTCTCACACCTCATACGCTACTCTATATACCATCGGAATATCCCCATGAGTACTTACCACAAGGTGATGAGCCTTGGTTTGTTGGCTTCGTATCCTTCGTCGATAATCAAGATACCTTATTAGAAAGCTGGGGATTCGGGGATTCACCGTTCCAGATACAGCTGCACAATCCACAAAAGCTTTATAGACTCCTCAAGAAAATTTGGAACTATTCGGGGCCACATTACGATGTGTGGCATTCAACTGAGTACTTCTTCTCCTTCTGTCTGGAATTGAAGAAGCAAGCTGCAAGCAATAACACCAAAAAACCTAACCCTGAAAAAGCGATTAGGTTAGTGCGTTATCGTGATTCCGTTGTAGATAGTGCAGCACGATTCTTACATGACCACCTGCAGCGTGATCTTACAATGGCAGAGCTATCAGCCCGTGTTGGTTATTCATCCAAGCAGCTCAATCGATTATTCCAGCAATCCCTTGGATTAACACCCTTGCAATATCTGCACAAAATACGTCTGCAAACCGCCTCGCGTTTACTAGAAGAGCAACCTGCCATGACCATACGTCAGATTGCTGCACATGTAGGCATGGAGCCCGTTTATTTTGCACGATTGTTTAAACGACAGTACGGGATGATTCCTACAGCATATAGAGCACAGATAATTAATCAATATCCTCTGGTATGACAAGCACTAACATTCCTTCAGCTTCTGGATTTGAGCAGCCGGCTAATACATATTCTACACCATCAGCTGTGGTCTTAGATTCCATTCGTTCACAGAATGAGGTAGCTCTATGTGGAGCACCCCATGCATCCATCGTTGTATCGGAGGTGTATTCCATGAGCGGCTTAGCATAATTGATATTGTGGAAGATCGGGTCACCTTCAATCGTATAGCTAGTGATCTGCACATAGTCACTTACTCCACCTTGTACGTTTGTGAGGAAGGCATCCCACTTATTCACATTCAGAAACCTACCATGAATATTAACAACATCCCCATTGTGTTCCGCTTGCTCAGGAGTGTACGGCAAATTCATGATTAGCTTCTTCAGGACCGATGCATCCTGCTCCGTTAATGTATAACCTGTCCCCGTGTCAGATACATACGTGTACATACCTCCATCGATAGAGGTGTCCAGCCATAGATGGATCGAATATACTTCGTCCTTCGCATACAAGATAACATCATAGTCCGGCCTTCGGATATCGAGCTTGCCTTCGATTCTCTCAGCCCTATGTATGGCATCTAAGAATATATCGATATTAGCTTGCTCCTTGAACATTCCTAATACCGCATCATTAACATCTCCGAATCCTATTGAGCGACTTAGCTTTACTTCCTTGACATCACTCGTCTGCAAGGAATTCAAATTGGGCGACTCGACCACCAATTTACCCGATTCATTATCACCTGATACTACAGGCTTCTCAACATTAGATGCACACCCTACTACAACGAGCATCAGCACTACAATCACAATAACACCATATTTATGCATAATAACCACCCTTCCACCCTTACAAACGTGATTAAGCAGGGAATGTTGCACGATTCTCAGACATACATGCTGTCTAGTACTGAACCTACTATGCTAAGCATGGTATCTACATCTTCCTTGTTCACAATAAGTGGTGGCATTAATCTGATGGTCTGTGAGTGGGGAGAGTTTAACAGCAGCCCTTCCCCCCTGCACCTTGCAACTAACTCAGACCCTCGCGCATCAGGGAGATCGAAGGCAATGAGTAAACCTTTACCTCTGATATTGGTGAGCTGGTACTTACATTGGATTTCATGTAGTCTCTGGTTGATATAGCAGCCTTGATGGTCCGCATTCAGTGGAAGATCTCGGGAGATCATGTCACGCACAACCGCCAGCCCTACCGCCATTGCTAACGGCTGCCCCGAGTATGTTCCACCTTGATCGCCTGCATCGAAGATGTTGAGCCTATCAGTAGTTAACATGGCAGAGAGGGGAAATCCACCACCGATTCCCTTACCTAATGTCATAATATCCGCTTGAATACCATAATGCTCGTAAGCGAACATCTTGCCAGTTCTCCCAATCCCTGTTTGAATCTCATCGATAATGAGCAGAACCCCAGTCTCTTTACATATCCTGCGTAGCTCATGTACATACTCATGCTCAGCGGAATGAACTCCGCCCTCACCTTGAATCAATTCTAGCATGATCGCACAGGTATTCGAATTTATCGTGGATTTACATGCCTCAATATCATTGAAGGGAACATGATGAAATCCAGGTGTGTTCGGAGCAAATAACTGCTGCCATTGTGCTTTGCCTGTCGCCGCCATCGTAGTAATAGTTCTTCCGTGGAAGCTGTTCGTCGTAGTTATGATTTCATATGCACCACCAAGATGCTTAGAACCGTACTTCCTCGCTAGCTTAATCGCTCCTTCATTCGCCTCCGCACCACTGCTGGCGAAGAACACTTTATCGAAGCAGGATATCTCTGTTAGCAACGCGGCTAATTCAATCATTGGTATGTTATAGAATGAAGGACTTGGGTTGATTAATGTAGCGGCTTGCGAGCTTAGCGCATCTTGGATAGCCTGAGGAGAATGCCCTAAGCTAGTTACAGCCCATCCTCCGATAAAGTCCAGATACTTCTTCCCCTCCGTGTCCCATAAGTACATCCCTTCACCACGTTCCATAACGATCTCAGGTCGATGCGCGATGAAGAGCAAGGATTGGTTAGCAGCATCAATTAATTGTGAGGTTGTTCGTTGGTTACTCATGATTATTCACCAACAAGTCATTCAGACTTAATTGTTTCAGCGAGATGATATACTTCAATGGACTCACCCTATTATGTGTATTTATTCATAATTATGAATATTTATTAATAATAGGGTTGATCCCAATCATTGTCAATAAATTATTACGCTTACATCATCCATTCTTACGCTGGAACTCGACCATAAAGTCTGCAAGAGCTTTACAAGCCTCAACCGGTACAGCATTATAAGCGGAAGCTCGAAGTCCACCAACACTCCGGTGTCCGGATAAGCCTACGAAGCCATTCTGCACAGACTCCTTCACGAATTGTTGCTCAAGCTCGTCATTCGCTAGCTTCCACGTGATATTCATATCTGAACGGTCTGCTCGATTTACAATACCCTTGTAGAAGCCACCGCTAGCATCAATGGTCTGGTATACGAATCCCGCTTTCTCAGCGTTCCTCTTCTCCAACGCAGCTATGCCACCTTGCTCGACGACCCACTTCAACACCAAATTCATCACATAGATTGAATGTACGGGTGGTGTATTGTACAACGACTTCTCCTTAGCAAAGGTCTCGTATCTCATAATCACTGGAATATCCTTACGCGCATGCTCCAGAAGCTCCTCCCTAATGATGACAGTTGTAATCCCCGCTGGCCCCAGATTCTTCTGTGCACCCGCATATACCAGAGCAAACTTCTCGTAATCTACCTGCCTGCTTAATATATCACTGGTCATATCAGCGATTAATGGTACATTCCCCACATCTGGGAATACATTAAATCGCGAGCCTTCAATCGTGTTATTCGTTGTCATATGAACATAAGCCGAATGATCAGCAAGCTCGAGAGCATGCTGGCCCGGGACATTAACCCACTTCTGCTCCTTCGAGCTCGAGGCAATATGAGCTTTCCCGACATAGCAGGCTTCACTATACGCTTTCTCCGAGAAATTGCCCGATAGAATATAATTCGCAGTCCGATCAGGCAATAGAAAGTTTAGTGGAACTAGCGCGAATTGTGTGCTCGCACCGCCTCCCATGAAGAGTACCTTGTACTCATTATTCAAGCCAACTATATCTAATAGAAGCTGCTGCGTCTCCTCATTAAGCTGTTCAACTTGCTTACTCCGATGGGACATCTCCATTAACGATATTCCAAGCTGCTTATACTCTACAAAATTCTCTTGCGCTTGCTCCAGCACTTCAATCGGCAATGCTGCTGGTCCTGGATTGAAATTATACATTCTCTTCGTCATATTCTAGACCTCCAAATTTATAGTTTTCATGCCATTCATATACTTCCTTAAAGCCTCTGGTATCCGAATTGAGCCGTCTTCGTTCTGGTGATTTTCCAATAATGGAATCAGTATACGAGGTGAAGCAACGCCCGTATTATTCAGAGTATGGCAATATTGAAGCTCGCCACTTGCATCCCGATATCTGATGTTCGCACGTCGAGCTTGGAAATCTAGAAGACTTGATGAGGAATGCGTTTCCCCATAAGCTTGTCGACTAGGCATCCATGCTTCGATATCGTATTGCCTGTATGTCTTCTGCGACATATCTCCCGAGCATACTGACATAATTCGATAGGGTAGCTCCAAGAGCTCTAGGATGTCTTCAGCATTCTGCATTATTTCCCGGAAAATATTGTCCGATACCGCTGCATCACCCGTACATATGACAACCTGCTCTACCTTCAATGGTACCTCCATAAGTGTAAATCCCCGACTGACAAGTAAATCGATCGTCAGCTGCTGAACCGCTCTTTGGAGCAGAACGCCCATTCCTTTGAGTTAGTAGTTCCTAAATCCTGCTACCTTCACACCTCGTGGGATGTCAATAATTCCATGAAGTTCACCTAGTGTTACATGATCCTTCAGTTCAAATTCGAAGCTTCGTGGTTTTCCTACACGTTTTACCCTGCATTCCCGGAAGATTATAACAAGGAATCGAGTAGCCCATATCTTATAAAGGTTTTCAAAGCCTTTTGTACAAACCCTTGTA
>DFXU01000082.1 GCA_002383285.1 Caryophanales bacterium UBA4100 | reverse complement strand
ACTGCTGGCATACAGATATTGCATTTGTTTATTCTCGATATGTGCTCTTCCCACATTCTCACCAGCACGGAAAGTTCGTTCAACCGTATTACCGTTACGAATATTCTTTAGCTTGCAACGTACGAATGCAGCACCTTTACCTGGCTTCACGTGTTGAAAGTCAATGACGGTAAAGATGTCTGTGTCAACTAAGATGGACAATCCTGTCTTAAAATCGTTTACTGAGATCAAATGAAATCCTCCTAAAAGTTTTGATGATAACGCCCTAATCCTAATCAATCACTATAAAATCTTTTGAAGCATGTGTCAATATGTCCACACCCGATGAGGTGATAACAATATCATCTTCAATACGTACTCCACCGAAGCCTGCTATGTAAATCCCTGGTTCAACCGTAACAGTCATACCTGGCTCCAATATCATGTCCCCTGTCAACGATAAGCGAGGTGATTCGTGGATTTCCATCCCTAGACCATGCCCAGTACCGTGCCCGAACAGCTCACCATATCCATGCTTAGTGATGATATTCCTTGCAATAGCATCCGCTTCTCTACCAGACATGCCTGGACGAATACCTTGCAGCGTAGCTAGTTGTGCCTCAAGGACAATCTGATAAATGTCACGATGACGATCGGTGGGCTTGCCTAACATTACCGTACGCGTAATATCTGAGCAATACCCATGGTAGAACGCTCCAAAGTCCAATTTCACATACTCGCCATATTGAAGAATTCTATCAGAAGCAACACCATGTGGTAAAGCGGAACGTTCACCAGAAGCTACAATCGTCTCGAAGGAGCTTGAAGTCGCACCATGATGACGCATATAAAATTCAATCTCAAGAGCGACATCGAGCTCTCTCATACCGGGCTTGATTATTCCTGCTATGTGATTGAAGGTTTGATCTGCTAGCAACGCTGCTTCGCGCATAATGAAGAGCTCGTCCTCATCCTTCACCATCCGAAGCTGCTCGATCCACTTCCCTGCTGCTTTCAGCTCGATCCCTTGCAGCTGATTAACATAGGTGTTATACGTTTCGAAAGTCATATCATGAGCTTCGAAGGCAATTTTAGTAAGCTGCAGCGCTGCAGCCGATTCTCGAATAGCATCGACCACATTCGCTTGGTGTTCAATAAATTCGAAGCTTGGTGCTTGTACAGGTGCCTGTGTTCGATACCTAAAGTCGCTAAATAATAAAGCTTTGTTAGCTGTGATCAGTAGCATCCCGGATGAACCAGTAAAGCCACTTATATATTTGCGATTCACAGCACTTGTAACAAGCAATGCATCCATATGATGTTCAACTAATAGCGCCCTTAGCTTAGATAACCGTTGATTATGCATGAGATGCCAGCTCCTGTAAATGTCGATGAATTGCCAGCAGGCCAAGCTCATAGCTATATGCCCCGAACCCACTTATCTGACCAATTGCTATAGGCGCAATCACTGAGGTCTGTCGAAATTGTTCCCGTTTATGTATATTGGACAAATGAACCTCAACAGTTGGTATAGACACACTACTAATGGCATCACGAACAGCATAGCTGTAATGCGTGAGAGCCCCTGGGTTAATTACGATTCCATCTACCTTATCGAAGCAGGCTTGAATTCGGTCGATGATCGCGCCTTCATGGTTGGATTGATAAAAATCCAATTGTATATTTAAAGTGCTTGCTAATTTCGTCAGTCTCATCTCTATGCTCGAAAGTGTATCTACCCCATAGACCTCTGGTTCGCGGATTCCTAGCATATTTAAATTTGGACCGTGGATAACGACAATGCTGCTCATGAAATTCCCTCCTGCATGGATGTAACGAGTGACAACCATTTCAATATTATATTTTACCATAGGCTAAGCGGAATGGATAATGATTTATTTTTATCCTAATTGAGGCTCGTAGTTCCTCTCGTCCGTAAATTCGAGTGTTATTGAATAACCAATGAATACACCCCATAGTAAGAAAACACAGGCTTCACTTAGAATGCTGTTCAAATCCAAGCTCCAAAGCTTGAGTACCATTCCTGTGAACGGCCCAATGATTACAAAGATGAGGATCCACCATATGAAACCATATATGATTCCCGGCCATGGACCATTCCATTTGCGTAATAATAAAGCGTAAAGAAGAGCTGCTAGGATAGACATCAGTATAAAAGCACCGATCCCGGATATATGCCCCGGCCATGAATGCATGAATTCCTTCCGGAAGAAAGGCTCGATTATGAAGGCAGGCAACACCTTGGTAAACTCGAAGAAGTAGAAAAGCCAGCGAACAGCTCCCCATATAAGCCCAGCATAAAAGCCGATATATAAAGCGAAATATATTTTTTTCATGGACACCCCGACTCTCCTAGTTAATGTACCTAGTATGTGTGGCAATCCATCTCATAATTCGTTACAATAATAATCAGTATACAATTAGGAAGGGTGGCTAATCATTGTCTCAGAATAAACTTGGCATATATGGTGGACAGGCAGTGATCGAAGGTGTAATGTTCGCAGGCAAAACTGCATTCGTCACGGCTGTACGCCGTAAGAATAATGAAATTGAATTTCACGAAATGCCTAAGAAGGATAAAAATTGGGTTCGTGCTCTCAAGAAAATTCCCTTTATACGAGGTTTGGTGGGGATCATAGATTCTAGTGCCAAGGGTTCACAATTTCTTAATTTCTCCGCTGAAGCCTATGCTGAGGATGAAGTGGGACCTGAAACGGATAAAGATGTGAACAAAGCCAAGGATAACGAAAAAAGCGGCGTGTTCAGCGGACTAGCTGTAATCCTGAGTGTCGCCGTTGTCGGAATTTTATCATTTATTGTTGGAAAGCTGATCTTTACCCTTGTTCCCGTATTTGTAGAGGATTTCATATTCGGCTCTATCTTTGAGAACCAATTCCTGCACAATCTTCTCGAGGGTGCAATTAAGATCATTCTCTTGCTTGTCTACTTGTTCGCTATATCTCAAACTCCATTAATTAAACGATTGTTCCAGTATCATGGTGCAGAGCACAAGGTAATCAGCGCTTATGAGGCAGGACTTGAATTAACCGTGAGTAATGTTCAGAAATTTAATACATTGCATTACCGATGTGGAAGCAGCTTTATTGTGTTTACGGTAATTGTCGGGGTCATTATTTACTCGTTTTTGACGTATGATACATTATGGGAACGTATTTACCAGAGGCTTCTCCTGTTGCCAATTGTAATTGGGGTTTCCTATGAGGTGCTTAAAGGAACTAATTCTCTTAGAGAATATCCTGTGCTTAGATATCTGGGTTACCCAGGACTATGGCTACAGCTATTAACCACGAAGGAACCGAATGATGCTCAAGTTGAAGTTGCTATAGCTTCCTTTAACCGTGTACTGGAGATGGATAATCAGCCTGCAGAGGAGATTGCGTAATGTATCGTCATTCCAGAACGATCAGCTACATCATTTTTGGACTTATTGCCGTTGGTATTCTTGTGAATATACGATCGATGTGGCTTCCTTTGCTCATATTCGGTATCGTCTTCTATTTGTATAAGTTTCCGCCCAAGAATTTCCAACGTGGTCAGGGAAGTAATAAACGTTACTCTAGTCGTGTAAAACCGAACAAAAGAAAGTCCATGTTTCGTGTTATCAAGGGTAACAAGAAGGATGATGACGATACACCTAAGTATCATTAAACCTTGGCAGTGATGACATATTTGGTAAAGTGCTTCTGATAAGCAGATACACTCCATAGCTCGAAAAATTTCCTGCCAGCACCATAGCCTGATTCGAAGAGCCTCATACTGACTTCGTCCGACAGATCAAACTGTGTCGTTCGTACGCCTAGTGTGGGGATTTTTATTGTGCGATAGCGATTCTGATCCTCGATATAACGTTCATCATGGGCTTCCATCATCGTTGTGAATAGAGCATATAGCATCGTGATTGGCCCACTAATTGTCCGTGGTACCTGCTCTAGCCTTCCGACGAGTTGAAATCCTATAGAGGGTACAATAGACCTTGACGACCTTTCTGAATCCGTATGCTCTTTATCAAAGATCCAGAGTGGAAAGTTGCTAAGCAGTCCTCCATCTACTACATAGATCGGCTGCTTTTTCTTTTTCTTAATAATAACGGGATCGAAAAAGTAAGGAATACTCGTACTCATCCTAACAGCGCGTGAAACTAGGAAGGTGGATGGTTCAATATCATATCGGGGTAAATCATCTGGCAGAACAATTAACCTGCCTTCACTTATATCTGAGGCGATAATGCGTAGCTTTCTTACTGGAAGATCAGCGAATGTATATATACCTTTCTTGGCGAGCTTATCATATATCCATTGCTCTAGAACGTCTCCTGAATGAAGGCCCTTCTTGAATAATAGTCTTATAGAGGATCCTAACCAATGTGTATTCGAGTTCACAAACTGTTGGAAGGGTGTATCTAGAATCATCTGCTTTATTTGCCCTGATGTATAATTTGCTGCGAGCAATGAAGCAATAATCGCACCTGAAGATGTACCCGCTACCTCATTGAATTCAAATCCATATTGTTCAGCTGCATGAATGGCACCCACAATAGCTATTCCCTTAACCCCACCCCCTTCAAAAACCGCGTTGATCTTCATTAGAACCATCTCCCCTCTCGGAGTTTAATCGTTATAAGGGAAATGTATGCGGTATGAAGTTGACCTAATTCCAACTAATTATTCTATAAGAATAAGACTGCCACAGCAGTCCTATTACTCCTCATTATCTAATTCAGCTCGAACCTGCTTGAGATTCTCAAGACGGGATGGTTCTCTCTTAAAGTACTCTACAAGTGATTCAATACAAGTAATCGAATCCCAGCTTAGATGATGCTCAATTCCTTCTACATCCTTATATATGTTGTCAGCCTGGACGCCTATTGTACCGAGAAAATCCTCTAGCAGTTGATGACGGTCAGCAAGACGTTTGCCCATCTTCTTACCCTTTGAGGTCATAATCAGCCCACGGTATTTCTCATAAATTAAGTAATTATCTTTGTCTAGCTTCTGTATCATCTTCGTTACTGAGGAGGGATGCACCTCCAAGCCTTCGGCAATGTCAGAAACACGAGCATAGCCCTTCTCATCAATAAGCATATATATACGTTCTAAGTAATCCTCCATACTTGGAGTAGCCATGACAAACCTCCATCTGAGTCATACACTGTGACACAATTGCTTTAATCTGCCTTAACTCTGGCGGCTCCTTAAGCTTTTGTCTCTCTAGCCATGATACACTTTTTGATATTAGCGAGGCAAGCACTATCATCCTGTATTTCCCATGGATTGGTGACAATATAATGCCAATACTACCATCTAGATTAATTAAGGGGGCACAACTCATTGACAGTTCAAGTATTAGCTCGCAGAAAGAACACCCTACAATTTATTCCTGAGCTTGTCTATTTCGAACCCCATGCCTTAAATTACCCGAAGGGTCAGCGTATATATGAATGGGCTAAGCAACAAGGATTGCCGATTCGGGAGACGACCTCTCATAACCAAATTCGAGATTTACCTGGTGAGAATGAGGCTGAGAAGTACAAAATT
>DFXU01000037.1 GCA_002383285.1 Caryophanales bacterium UBA4100 | reverse complement strand
GTGTCCACTTTTTATTCTAGCTCTACAAGGACCTCTACGGCTCGACGATTGCAGGAAAAGTGAAGAATAGAGTACCCAAGGACCTCTACGGCTCGACGATAGCAGGAAAAGTGAAGAATAGAGTACCCAAAGACCTCTACAGTTCGAAGGTGGATCTGTGGTGCAATAGGTTGTAAACAAGGTAGATGTATGGGGTAACTATGTTGAACAAGATTATACAAATGGCTTTTAGTTGAGAAATTTGGATTCATAGGGCATTAGTTGAGCAATGTTGGATTTATAGGCATTAGTTCATTCAAGGTGATACCTTAAACATTTAACAGCAACGGTTATTCGATTATAGAGAACATAGATTTAAATTTATACCCTATCTTATTAAGCCCCCTAATTTAACGCTCTACAGGAATGCTGAGGCATTGGGATAACAGTCAAAAGGAAGCAACGCAACACCTAAAAGGAAGCGACGGCACACCTAAAAGGAAGCGACGGCACACCCAAAAGGAAGCTACGCCACACCTAAAAAGTCATGTCTTCCATCTATAAATAGATACCTATACATTCTTGCATAAATATACAAGGCTTCATCACTCCACTACAGTCTTCGTCCAATCAGTGTTGGGAAATCGTATGGATCGAAGGTTAGATTTCTTGTGTAATCTATACCTACACGATCCTCATTGAATTGGCAGGTTACTGTGCATACGAAGGTTGTTTCAATGAAACGCCATGTCATGATGTATGTGTGTTCGTCCTCCCAGGTGCCGCTTGCGGCTACCTTCCAAGGAACCTCTACTCGTTGCACCCACTCATCCTCAGTTGCCATTGTCTGCCCGATGATCCAGTCATCGCTGCCACAACCAATCAGATGCTCACCTCGGTCATCCCAGATACGGAAGTTACAGACACCCCCATCTCCGAACGTGAATGATACGGAATGTGCTCCTCGGGTATTCGGCTCAAGCTTGTATCTTCGTCCTGATATACGTAAAGTCTCAGATGATTCCGATTGCACGAAGGTAGGAGCATATGCTAGTCCAGCGATCGTACTGAGCAGTGCTTTCCCGTCTTCCTCGGCTGCCTGCCCAAGAATAGGCTCATCCGAGGCGAAGGCGGGAAGGAGGTGCTCCCAGATCAATTCGCTTATCTTACCCATCTTGCTTGTTCCACTCGTAATTGCAATAACTGCGTTCTTGTTAGGTATGACTAGGCAGAATTGTCCGAACGCACCATCTCCGCGGTAAGCTCCCTCATACTGGCACAGCCAAATTTGGTATCCATAGCCGCTTTTCCAATCACCGGGAGGATTGTTATCCGGTTCGTTATTCGGATTGTTATTCAGATTGTTATTCGTATGATATGAGGATGCTTCCTCGACCCAAGCCTCGCTCAGAATTCGAGTTCCATTCCACATCCCTTTCTGTAAATATAAGAGTCCGATTCTTGCTATAGCATCTGTATTCATATGGAGTCCAGATGCCCCCTCACTCCTACCACTTGGACAGGTTTCCCAATGGGCGTACTCGATTCCGAGCGGATCGAACAATCTGGGCCGCACGTAATCCATTAGGGTGAATCCCGTAATTTTCTGTATAATTGCTGAGAGCATGTAACTGCCGCCGCTGTTATACAGAAAATGTGTGCCCGGTGGATGTACAATCGGTGTATCGAAGAAGGCCTTGATCCAATTACCATCTGGCTCAAGTCGCTGAATGGCACCTGTCTCTACATCATGTCCCGTGGACATGGCTAATATATGTCGTATGCGTAACTCTGCCATGTTAACAGCAATATCTTCAGTTACATATTCCGGGAATATATCGATAAGTAGATCGTCCACGGTAAGTAACCCCTCTTGTACGGCCATGCCGATAGCTGTTGACGATATACTTTTGCTTAAGGAGAATAGGATGTGTGGATCGTCCAGCTGGTAAGGGGACCAAGCTCCTTCTGCAGCTACTTGTCCGTGACGTAGAATCTTGAATGTGTGCATCTCGATATTGTTCTGCTTAATCGCATTAAGAAAGGTTGTTATTGAATTAGCGGATATCCCAAGCTTCTCTGGTGAATTATGCGGGATTATGTAAGGTTGCAGCATGGCTTCACTCCTTGAACGATTATTAGGGTGGTAACGATTATTAGGATGGTAATGATTATTTAGGGTGGTAAAGATAATTATTCTACAAACTTAGAGACATTCCTCTCAGAAAGTGATTGAATATGGAATAAGGAGCCTCTTATAGACTGTTGGATGTCATCAAGCAAAGGAGAACTATTCTATGAACGAACAGAGAACAACCCTATGTGTTATAGACGATATTAAAAGCTTGGTAAATGGAATTGTTAATAACATTGACTGGGCGCATCTAGGGATTCGAATATGTGGAGTTGCTTACAACGGTCAGGATGGCCTTGAGATGATTCGGCAGCAGAAGCCAGACATTATTGTTACCGATATTCGGATGCCCAAATTAAACGGAATCGATATGATTCGTCAGGTAGTCCAATGGTTACCGAGTAGTAAGATAATCCTAATTACAGGGTATACCGATTTCGAGTATGCACAACAGGCTGTCAAGCTTGGTGCTTATGATATATTGACGAAGCCATTCTCCACAGAAGAGATTATGGAGGTTGTCCAGCGTGCTCAAGAAGCGATCATCAGCATGCATAATGAGGCTGATCGCCGAATTGAGATGGAGCAGAAGCTGCATGAGAGCATGCCGATACTGAAGCAGGAATATTGTAATCTCCTGATCAGACATTCCGCGAATGAGGAGTTAGCTAGAAAGCGATGGGATTATCTAGAGATCGAGATGGATCCGGAGAATTTCTCGTTGTTTGTACTTGAGATTGATCAGTTTGCAATGAATATAGAGAAGCTGGATGTTCACGAATTAGAATTAATTCGGTTTACAATGCAGAATATTGTTGAAGAGACGATTAGTCGATACACGAAGGGCATTGTATTCCGTGAGAATGTGAATAGCTATGTTGTGATTTGTAACATGACTACCACGATGGACATAGGTAAGATGACTGAGGAATGCAGAGCAAATATTGAGAGATATACCAAATTCACGATCTCCATAGGGGTCGGGAATGCGGTGAAGTTTATTCACCAGCTGCCTGAAGCGTTCGATCAAGCACGGATTGCATTGTCCTACCACTTCTATACGGAAGGCAATGGAGTTGTTACGTTTAGCGAAACTACATCGAAGGAGCGCATTGAACCAAGGTTCACACCAGAGCACGAACAGAATCTCCAGCTTGCATTAAAGCGCGGGAATGAGGAGGAGGCGATCAGTCAGCTTGATGTCATCTTCGAGGGACTAATCAATGAAGACAATCTCCCTGAGCCCGAGTATCTCGTCAACCTCTACCACGAGCTATCATACTTCATGCTGCGCACACTAATGGAGCTTATTCCTTATACGGAGTTAGCCTCGTTACAGGCGGAGGTGCAAGAGTTTAAGCCTACTACACTTAGAGGGTATCAAGAAAGCCTTCATCTGCTATGCACGAAAGGCTGCAAGCTTATCAGCTTACTCCGACGTTCGGAGGCCAGTGCGTTAATGGAAAGCTCAATTGCCTATATCAAGAGACATCTTCACCTCGATTTGTCGGTCAGTCACTGTGCTGCACAGGTTCATCTAAGTGGGAGCTATTATTCAAATCTTTTCAAGAAAACAACGGGTATGTCGGTTAATCACTTTATTACGAACGAGCGAATTCAGAAGGCGCAGGATATGCTTATTCAAGGGCATCAGGTGCAGGAAATTGCATTGGCGTTAGGCTATGGTGAAAGAAGATCGTTCAGCGATGTATTCAAGAAATATACGGGTGTCACTCCATCAGAGTTTATGAAGCAGAACGAAGGGGGTAACAGCTAATGCCGAGGAGAAATTACTTCTCATTCAAGCGCAAAATATGGGCTGGATTCACCTTGCTATTAGCTGTCTCAATATTAGTTGCTGGTGGGGTATCTTATAATATTGCTAGCCGCGTTATTGAAGAGAATGCAATGAAGCTAAGTCAGGATGCTGTCAACAAATCAACACAGGTGCTTGAAGAGAAATTAAGAAGCATTATGGTTAGTGTTATGGCTCTAATGATAAGTGAACCAATCAAGGATGTAGTTGATGATACGCGAATTGGAAGGACTGATCGAAGGTTTGTACATTTTGCCAATTTGGAGAATGTGTTCGCTCAGGCTAGAATCAATCACCCGCTAATTGACAGTATGCTGCTGGTTACTCCGATTGGTGAATTTTATTCTTTTACAACGAGAAGAGCACCAGATACGCCTTTTTATGAAAGCGCTATGTATGCATTAGCTACAACGAATAAGCATGTTACTTGGATCGAAGCGCATGAGGATACATTGTTCACTAGGAAGGGGCGGGTCATAACGCTCATCCTCCCTCTCATCGCAGAAGATTATCCGCTTGAGGACGCTTACCTGATTGTGAATATAGATGCCGCGGCGTTGAAGAAGGCTATTATCCCGGATATACCGGATCGTATTGGCGATTATGCATTGCTGCATAAAGATGGAAGTAATGTACTCGAGGGCATTGATGCTGGGGCATATAACTTTGAGCTGAATGTTGCTGAGAAATTGTTAGGTGATCCCCTATCCGGGCATATGGAGTTTGATGAGAGTGGAACGGAATATCTGATTAATTATTCTTTTTCCCAGGTGATTCCCGATTGGTTCATTGTGAAAGCACAGACGAAGCGCGAATTATTCGGACAGGTTGAGAGCATTAAGACGACCACCGTTATTCTGGTTATTGCGTGTGTAATCGTTGCACTATTCTTAGCGAATGCGTTAACCCGATTTCTATTGCGACCTTTGGTAGCATTGCAGAGTGTGATGAAGAAGGTAGAGCAGAACAATTTGAGCGCCAGATATGTATCTACGGGACAAGATGAAATTAATCAATTAGGGGTCAGATTTAATCTGATGCTAGATCAGACGGAGAAGCTAATTGAAGAGGTAAGATTTGAAGGGGGCGAGCGTAGAAAGGCAGAGATTAAAGCGCTGTCCGCACAGATTGATCCCCACTTCCTCTATAACACCCTGAACACGATTTATTGGAAGGCAGGCGCTAATCAGATGAATGATGTGAAGGAGATGGTGCTGGCCTTCTCTCGTTTGTTCAAATTGGGCTTAAACCAAGGTCAAGAAATGACCACGCTGCAGCATGAGGTTGAGCATGTGAAACAGTATCTGATGCTTCAACACCAATGCTACGAAGGATTGTTCGACTATGAGATAGATGTGGAGCACGAGGAGCTTCTTGAGATACCAGTGCTGAGATTGATCATACAGCCTCTTGTTGAGAATTCGATCCTGCATGGTTTCTCCGATCTCGAGAGCCATGGATTGATTCGGATCCGAATTTATACGGAGGCTAGACAGCTGGTCATAACGGTAATTGACAATGGGAAGGGCATGAATACCTTAGAGGTAGAGCAAGAGCTACATCATGAGAATGTCTCTAACAAGGGATATGCGCTTAGGAATGTATATCATCGATTGCAGCTCTATTACGGCCACGCAGCAAGCATACAACTGAGCAGCATTCCCTTTGCTGAAACCCAAGTTACCTTATTCATTCCATTAGATGCACATGCCTAAATCATTGTTTTGCATCCCTCTATCATCGTTTTGATACATTACTCCATTCCCTAATCGCAATTATACTTAAGGAGCTTAAGCAGCTGAGTCAGCACAATTGAATTGAAAAGGGAGAGTCGATTGTAATGTTAAAAAAAGGACTAATCGTATTGTCTTGCTTCATCCTGATCTTCGTTCTAGCCGCTTGTGGGAATAACAACAACAGCTCGACTGAAGCTCCGGTAAACACTGAAAAGCCAGCAGAGAAGCCGGCGGAGCAACCAGCAGAAAAGCCAGCTGAGAAGGTGGTATTGAATTACTGGACAGATGATCGTCACGATGCGGATTATATCCAAGCAACTGTAGACAAGTTTAATGCGGATCATGCGGACAGTATTGAAGTGAAAATTACAGTCATGTCTGAAAATTACACACAAGCTGTTGATATATCATTCGCAAGCAATCAACCGCCAGATGTCTTGCGAGTAAAAGGTGCGAATACAACACAGTTCACGGAAAAGGGTTTCCTAGAGCCGATTGATGCTTACATGACCGAGGATATGAAAACCAAGTTCCTAGGAGTTGAAGGTGTGAATCTCTTCGATGGCAAACAATATTCCATGCCATCAACAGGCAACACAATTCGAATGATCTACAATCAGGATCTGTTCGATAAAGCCGGAGTTCCGAACCCGCCTACGACCCTTCAAGAGATGGTCGATGCGGCTAAGAAGATTACTGAGGTGGGTAAAGCTGACGGTCAGTATGGATTTGCCTTGCCATTCAAAAACCCGGGCAGTGCTTTCCTTCGTTCGATGCGAGCAATCTTACCTGTAAGTGGTGTTCATTATGACTCATTTGATCTGAAGACTGGGAAGTTCGACTTCACTCGTTATGGTGAAGCAGTAGAGTACTTCAAGCAGATGAAAGATGATGGAAGCATGCTGCCTGGATCAGAATCATTGGATATCGATCCGCTTCGTGCTCAATTCGCTGAAGGTAAGATAGGGATGTACATGTCTTATGCATCTGAGCCCGGCGTTTACTCTACTCAATTCCCGACAAAAGTTAATTGGAGCGTAGCACCTGCTCCGACAATCAATGGAGAGACAGATGGGGTTTCAGCTGTTCTTGGTGCTGGCGTATGGCTTGGCATGAGTGCCAAGAGCGAGCACAAGGAAGCGGCTTGGACATTCATGGAGTATATGTACAGTGATGAAGTGCTCCAAGCTTATCATGAGCAGGGTCTTGGACTTGTCGTTCTTCCTCATATCGTAGAGAAAGCTGCAAAGTCTGAGTTATATGGAGTTGAAGGCTTTCAGATCCTCGAGCGTGAAGCGATTTGGCCGATTGCACCAACCGTCACTCCAGAAGGAAAGAATGCACATGATACGTTCTTCGAATATATGTTAACAGGTGGAGATCTTACTAAGGTCGTCGAAGGCTTGAATGCAAGCTATAACGCAGCTCTAGATAAGGAAGTAGCTAAAGGTACGGTTACCGTACAACCACTGCCTGACTTCACACCTGAAGGATTGTTAAAATAATAGGAATCCGCCCTGTAGCGGCAGCTTTACTCTAGCAGAATCTTGAACTACTAAATCATAGACGGCGTCGCTCAAGCAACTTCAAATTGCAATGCGGCGCCGTTTGTAACGGAGAGGATAAATATGCAAGCAATAAAGCGTTGGGGAGAAACGTGGACATACTTATTACCAAGCTTTATTCTGACTCTTGTACTGGGAATATACCCGATTATCTGGGCTATGAGGTACATGTTCTATGACTATTCAGGATATGGGGAAGCATTGTACATCGGACTTGATAATTTCGAGCGGGTTATGCGGGATGAGCAATTCTGGAACTCGGTTTGGAATACAATGGTCTACTCGGTCGGGAAGCTTATAATCACCATTCCCTTGTCATTGGTGTTAGCCGTCATTCTCAACAAGGCATTCCTAGGCAGGAATTTATTAAAAATCATTTATTTCATGCCAACCGTGATCAGCACAGCGGTTATATCCATCGTATTCTTCGTCATCTTCAATTCTTACAATGGAATTCTCAATCAGCTCTTGATGGAATATGGAATTATTGGTAGCCCGATCGACTGGCTTGGGATTGATTATGCCATGCTGACCGTCATTCTTATTGCAGCTTGGGGTGCGGTAGGTAATTATATGCTGTTGTTCATAGCAGGGCTTCAAAGTATTCCAACGGATATCTATGAAAGCGCAGAGATCGACGGTGCTTCGCCGGTTCAACGATTCTGGTATATTACGGTACCTATGCTCGGTCCTGTCATGCAGATGATTATCATGCTTGCTATCATTGCATCGCTTAAAGGCTATGAAAGTATTATGGTACTCACCGGTGGGGGACCAATCGGTAAGACAGAAGTGATGTATCTATATGTGTATAAGCTGCTCTTCCCTGTGTCTACTGATTCCCCTGTCGTACAACAGATTGGATATGGTAGTGCGGTAGGCTTCACAACTGCAATAATCGTTGGAATAATCACCGCATTATACTTCTACCTATCTAGACGTATGAACAAGATTTATTAATATAGGGGAGGGGAAAGAACAGTGGAATTGGTCAAGCAGACGAATGCAAATAGAAGCTTTAGGCATGTAATAATTGAACGGATTGCTTCTCATGTAGCCCTGTGGGCGTTCTTAATTATTATTGCAGGGATAACCTTGTTTCCTGTAGTGATGACGATTTTTGGATCATTCAAATCCAATGCGGAGCTGACAGCAGGAGCAACAATTCTTCCTAGTGAGTGGCACTGGGACAATTATTCAACAGCGTGGAAGCAGGCGAGTTTCGCTCGTTATACATGGAACAGCTTATTTATGAGCGCTGCAGCAACGGTGGGTACTGTGCTTGTAGCATCGATGGCCGCTTATGTAGTAGATAGAAGGCAATTCTGGGGTAAGCGTTTGTTCGTGTTCATTCAAGCGGCAACCATGTTTATTAGTATCGGCGCTGTAGTCTTGCGACCACAATTTGAGCTAATGGTTGATCTAAACTTGAATACATCATTATGGGGTGTAATTCTCATTCTCATCAGCGCGCACGCCAGTACATTTTTCATCCTTATTGGTTTCTTCAAGGGTATTCCACGTGATCTAGATGAAGCTGCAATGATTGATGGGAGTAGCTTCTTATCGATATACTGGCGAATTATTCTCCCCTTGCTTAGGCCTGGTATAGCAGTAACAGCCTTATTCGCTTTCCGTCACGCATGGAATGAATATATTCTTCCGCTAGTGTTTACGATGACTCAGCCAGAGCTGCAGCCCTTAACGGTTGGATTGGTCAATTTGAGGTACGGAACTTCTGCTGCAACGCAGACGAATCTGATGATGGCGGGGGCATGCTTATCTATTCTGCCAATCTTAGTCGTGTATCTCTTCGCGAATAAGTCGTTTATGCAAGTGACAGGTGGAGCAATTAAGGGGTAGTGTGGGAACTTTATGGGAGATTATAGATAGAATAGATGTTTTTGGAGGTGTGTTAGGTGGTGCGGGATAATGTGATGACGTGGCCTGCTGAGCAAGTAAAGGTTTCATCTGACGTTGATGTTGTGGTGGTTGGTGGTGGTCCTGCTGGGATTGCAGCTGCCATGGCCGCCTCTCGGAATGGAGCAAGGACATTGCTCATTGAGCAGCGAGGGTTCTTAGGTGGAATGGCAACGGTTGCCCTAGTTCCTGCCTTCTGCCCATATTCGGATAAAGAGAAGGCTGTCATACGAGGTATCGGCTTAGAGCTGCTGGATCGTATGAAAAGTGCATGTACACCTGAGTTTCAGCAGGAATATAGGGATTGGCTCGACTGGGTTCCGATCGATGTTGAGGCATTGAAGAGAGTATATGATGATGCGGTTATGGAGAGTGGTATAGATGTATTGTTCCACACCTTCGCTTGCGGTGTCGACATGGACATGGATCATAAGCATATTAAGGGCATATACATTGTGAATAAATCGGGGAGATCCTACGTTCGTTGCCGTTATGTTATCGATGCTTCTGGAGACGCCGACATTGCTGCAATGGCAGGTGTGCCTTTCCAGAAGGGTGGAGATGATGGCGTGCTTCAACCGGGTACCATGTGCTATCTTCTTACACAGGTTGACCGGAAGCGATTCCTCCAATATGTGCAGGAGAGCGGGGATACGCCGCAAATTCCACTAGCCGTTGCTAGAGCGCAGGAGCAAGGGGATCTTCCGCCAGGCAGGAAGGATGTATCTGGCTTTGCTTGGGTGTCGGATACGATGGTGGGTGTTAACTTCGGACATGTGTTCGGTGTTGATGGGACGAAGGCAGAGGATCTCACGCGGGCAGCGATCGAAGGGCGAAGGCTCGTTGAGGTTCAGGCGAGATTCCTGCGTTCCTATGTTCCAGGGTTTGAACATGCCCATGTTACAACGACAGGAGAGCAGATTGGCATTCGGGAAACCCGCCGAATCATCGGAGATTATGTCCTCGTGCAGGAGGATTTTATGGAGATGAAGAGCTTCGAGGATGATATTGCGCGCAATGCATATTTTATAGATATTCATATGGCTACAAGTAAAGATAAAATGCAGATTAAGCGTCTGCCGCCAGGCAAGTCCCACGGTGTTCCATATCGCTGCTTGCTTCCGAAGCAGGTGGAGAATTTGTGGGTTGCAGGTAGAGCCGCTTCGTCGGACCGAGTCGTTCAGGGCTCTCTAAGAGTTATGCCAAATTGCTTCGCCATGGGGCAAGCCGCAGGTACTGCATCAGCTATTGCTATCAATCAATCCTTAGATAGCACCAGAGACGTGAACATTACCGAATTGCAGGAGCAGTTAGTACAACAAGGAGCTTGGCTTGGCGAAGCTGCAAATCAATATTCTCGTTAGGCACAAATATATGATTTACGAATAGGGGATTCTATATGCAACTACCTACTACTATTGGAGCGTTAGCATCAAGCTCGATCATTAACAGACATCCGCTTAATCCGATACTTACTAGAGATCAAGTGGCTTATTCGCCAGCATTGGTATTCAATGCTGGAATTACCAAGTACGAAGGGCAATACGTTATGGTATTCCGTAATGATTACGGCTCCGCAGAACACCATGAATTGGCACCCCAGCACACCACGGATCTGGGCCTAGCCTTCAGTAAGGATGGCATTCATTGGGATGTATCTCCTAAACCATGCTTGAAGTTATATGACGAAGAGATAAACCGTGTATATGATCCTCGCTTAACCGTCATCGATGGCACTTGTTATATGTGCTTCGCTGTGGACACGAAGCATGGAATTCGCGGTGGAATAGCCTCTACTCAGGACTTTAATACGTTCAAGATGATCTCGATGACAGTCCCGGATAATCGTAATATGGTGCTGTTTCCTGAGAAGATTAAGGGTAACTATGTACGTCTAGAGCGTCCCTTCACGGTATATGGACGTGGCGGGGTGGATCGATTCGATATCTGGATGTCGGAATCTCCAGATCTGGTTTACTGGGGAAATTCTGAGCTAGTATTAGGGGTAGAGCAGGTGCCATTCGCGAACGACAAGATCGGTCCAGCCGCCCCTCCGATTAAAACTGCTAAAGGTTGGTTAACGACGTTCCATGCTGTAGATATCGATCCTAAGCGAGGTAAGCATGGTTGGGAGGAAAGCTGGAAGAAGCGCTACACTGCAGGAATTATGCTCCTTGACTTGGATGATCCTCGCAGAATTATTGGCATGTATCGTGAGCCGCTCATTGCACCTGAAGCACCGTATGAAGTAGATGGTGGCTTCCGTAATCATGTTATTTTCCCTGGAGGTATGGTGCTGGAGGATACAGGTGAGGTTAAGATTTACTATGGAGCAGCAGATACCGTTGAGTGCTTGGCCACCGCTCACGTAGACGATTTGCTTCAATTGTGCTTGAGATAAGCTTTAACCAATTCGAGAATAAGCGGGTGTCGGTCTTCAGCCGGTGCCTGCTTTATTTTTTTTCCTCGATAATCAAATTTCTTTCAATCCAGGTTATCTTTTTAGGCTGCTTAAGAAGTTGATTTTTTACTGAGAGAGTGCTCACGCAAATAAAAAAATAATATTTCCAATTATGTGAAAACAATCACATACTTTTTCGAGGAAATAATGTAATGTGATCATTAAGCAAGATTACTTTCATTATTAGGGGGAATTACGGTGAAGAAGCTGTTGAGTGTAAGTTTAGTGCTAGTTCTTGTAGTTGGTTTATTGGCTGGTTGTGGTGGAGGAAATAACAATGATTCTGGTTCGTCCGCAGATGAGGGAACTGGGATTGTGAAATTGGGTATTGGTCAGAATACCTCTATTGCCAAATCCAAGGATCTTGGAGTTGATGCTGAAGGTAAAGAGGTTTTACCATTAGGTCAGGTGGATACAGTTATAGTAGCAGCCGCATTCGATAAGGATGGTAAGGTTGTTAAGGTTACTATTGATAACGCACAAACTAAGGTTAAATTTGACAAGGATCTTCAAGTGACATCCGATAAGGCGGCCGAATACAAAACGAAGGTTGAGCTTGGTGATGAGTACGGCATGATTAAAGCGTCCTCGATTAAGAAGGAATGGTACCAACAAATTGCTGAGCTTGAGAAGTGGATGATCGGCAAGACAGTTGAAGAAGTAAAGGCTATGAAAACAGTCAATAAAGATGCAACTCATCCTGCTGTACCTGATGTGGCTGAGCTTACATCTTTGGTAACTGTAAGCATTCAAGATTATGTAGCAGCGCTTGAAGAGGCATATACAAATGCTGTTGACCTGAAGAAGGGTACTGAGAAGATTGGGCTTGGACATGTGGTTAGTATCGCTAAATCCAAAGGGTTAGGTAAGGACAAGGATGGTAAAGAGGTTACACCTCTGGCTCAAGTAGACACAGTTATGGTTGCCGGTGCATTTGATAAGGATGGTAAGGTTGTTAGTACAATAATTGATAATGCTCAGACTAAGGTGACATACGATAATACAGGTAAGGTAACTGCAGATAAAGCTGCTGAGTATAAAACAAAGGTTGAGCTTGGTGATGAGTATGGCATGATTAAGGCTTCTTCTATTAAGAAGGAATGGTACCAACAAATTGCTGAGCTTGAGAAGTGGATGGCTGGTAAGACAATGGAAGAGGTAAAGGCAATGAAGACAGTCAATAAGGATGAGTCTCATCCAGCAGTACCAGATGTTGCAGAGCTAACCTCCCTTGTTACTGTTTCTGTTCAGGATTACATTGCTTCTCTTGATGAGGCTTATCAGAAAGCAAAATAAGGCTAACATGATGCGGGGTTATGAATACTCCAGTTTTAGCTAAGGATGATATGCAATGAGAACTAATACTCGTCTACTACTTGTTATACTAGTGTTCATAGTAGGCATTGTTGGCTGTAATACAAAAGCAGCTGCACCAGAATACACCAAATATTCGGGTAGCTTCTATGATACATTCGATACCATTATCCAGGTTGTCGGCTATACACGTTCTCAAGAGGAATTCGATCAGTATCTGGCTAGTATTCATACACAATTCCTTGAACTGCATAAGTTATATACGCTTCATAATAACTATGATGGGATTGCCAATATCAAGACGATTAACGACAACGCTGGGGTAAAGCCGGTCGTGGTGGATCAGAGGATTATTGATCTTATCTTATTCGCAAGAGAGTGGAACGAACGAACGGGTACGAAGACGAATATCGCTATGGGCTCTGTATTACGAATCTGGGATGACTATCGCGAGGAAGGCACATCAGATCCTGAGACAGCGAAGCTGCCGCCAATGGAGTCTCTTCGTATAGCGAAGCTGCACACCGATATCGAGAATGTCATCGTAGATGAGGTTAATCAGACGGTCTATCTGAATGACAGTGCGATGAGTTTGAACGTAGGTGCAATAGCTAAAGGTTATGCAACGGAGCTTGTGGCAAGATCGATCATGGAGCAGGGATTAACTTCGGGTATCATTAGCTCCGGAGGTAATGTACGAGTGCTGGGGAAGCCGCTAGATCATGTACGTGAACGTTGGGGAGTAGGTATCCAGAATCCAGAACGATTTATTGCACTTGAAGAAGAGAATCTTCTGGACACGATATTCCTTAACAACGCGTCCGTAGTCAGCAGTGGTGACTATCAGAGATACTACGTGGTTGATGACCAAATCATTCATCATATCATAGATCCTGATACCTTGATGCCTGCTCAGCATTATCGCGCGGTTACAATAGTAACTGGTGATTCAGGTGTTGCTGATTATCTATCTACAACCGCATTTATCTTGCCATATGAGGAAAGTCGAGCGCTTGTAGAGCGTCTGGATGGCGTGGAGGCGGTATGGGTATTCCACGATGGTGAGGTGGAGGCAACGGATGGAATGAAGGATATAATGAAGAGCCATGGTGCAACAGGAGCCAATGCGAAGTGATCAGAATTTATAGAGGACTCTACAGATTATTGTAGAGTCCTCTTTCCAGATGAAGAACAATTATTCCATTGCATCCTCAAGCTCATCAATACGCTTCTCAACATATCCGATATCTTTAGAGGCATGGTACGTATCGGCCTTCTCTACAATAACAGTTGAATTATATTCAGGAATACCCGCGTACTGCTCATACACGCCCTTGGGGAAGAGGACATTCGCCTCGGGCCAATAGAGCTCAATATTCCCTTTACGAATATTCGCGAATTTAGCTCGGCCATGGAACATGCCAACATGATTATGGACAACGATTGCTTCACCATCTTGAATATTAAGCATCCGGCCGTCTCTTTCATCAATTAGCACATCATGGCGATCAGCCTCGTTAAAGGGATCCATCGGACCATAGATCATTGAATTGAATTGTTTGCCTCTACGTGTAGTCATGTAGAAATGACCTTCTGGCTTACGTCTTTCGGGTAGTTCGATTGCAATTAATGTGCCGCGACCATCAGGGGTTGGACAGATACCATCCTCGCATAACCATGCACCGCCATATTGGAATACATCACCAGTCGTTCTAAGATGCTGAATACCTTCATAAGCTGGAGCGGCTACAGCGATTTCTTCGCGAATGCTCTGCGCAGAATCGAAGCGAATGGATGCGCTTCGTTCTGGATACACGAGTGAAGCTAATTCGCTATATATCTGCCATTCGGCTCGAGCCTCCTCGATGCGGGGGCCAGCTATCTCAGGTGAGTAATAAACCATGCGCTCTGTGGATGTAGAAGTGCCACCGCCAGGCTGTTCATAGCGTGTCATTGCTGGCAGCACAATGACAGCTTCCCTTGCATCCACAAGTGTGGATGTATTCAGAATGATATCCTGATGCACACGGATATCAACATTCTCTAGGCAGCCCCTGATAAAGTTTGGATCGGGCATCGTTTCTAGGAAGTTACCTCCAGATGTGTAGAAGAGCTTTAATTTCCGTTCGTGATCATCTGGTAGCATAGCATTCTCCAGCGAAACACCAACGATATCACCTTGCCAATCGGGCAGGGTGAAGCCCCACAGCTCTTCAATGCGGCCAATATCTGCGCCTTTATAGTCGCTTCCGGGTAGGCTGAATGGATCTGCACCCATCTCACCAGAGCCCTGAACACCACTATGACCACGGATTGGCATAACACCGCAATGCTCTCGTCCGATAAAACCGCGAAGCATAGCTAAATTAGCAATCTGAGATATGTTATCCGTACCAAATCGATGCTGTGTTAAACCCATGCTCCAAACGAATACAGCGGATTTGGCATGTGCAAGCAGCTTTGCTAGCTCACGCATACGCTCTTCGCTTATACCAGAGGACTGTTCGAGAAGCGTCCAATCACACGTTATTACATGCATTCTTAATTGCTCATAATTATGTGTATGCTCAGCTACGAAAGTATGGTCAATTGCAGAGCCGGGCAAGTCGAGCTCCATCTCAAACCAATGTTTCATAATACCGTTCATTAACGCGATATCTCCACCAATATTAACCTTGTAGAAATCATCGGCAATCCTCGTACCGAATAATGCGGATTCTGGTATCGAGGGAACCCAATAATGATCCATTGCGGGTTCGTGATAGGGATTGATAATAATGATCTTAGTGCCCTTTCGCTTAGCTGCGTACATATACTTGGTCGAGACTGGCTGATTATTCGCAGCGACGCTTCCCCAGAATACAAGCACATCCGTACCAATCCAATCCTTGTAGCTGCAGCTTGAGGCGCCAATACCAAGTGAGCGCTTCAATGCTGTCTTGGATGGAGAATGACATATCCGCGAGGCATTGTCGATGTTATTCGTTCCTAGGAACCGAGCAACCTTCGCACCAACGTAATACGATTCATTCGTTATCCCCCGTGCTGTTAAGTAGAATGCGAGCTGCTTCGGATCTATGGATTTCACCTTATCGGCGATTCGTGATAGCGCTTCATCCCACGTTATACGTCGAAATCGATGTTCCCCAGCCTCTCTTATTAAAGGGTATGGTAAGCGTCCAAGCTTTCTTAATTGTGTGCTATTCAGCTTACGAAGCTCAACTATGTCCTGATGGAGAATGTTAGAGGGAATGGCCGACATTGTATTCAAGCGCAGTACATTCAATCGAGTTGTACAGAGATGAGGTCCAGCTAAAGTCTGATCATACAGACCAGCAACGCCAAGTGCGCAACCATCACATACACCCTGAGTCAGAATTCGATAAGCATAGGGGAGATTATCTTTATTATCCCATATCACTTTCATTGTTTCACGAATATGGTGTGGCTTAATTCGACCCAAGCCAAAGGGAGCCTTACTTACCCATAGCTTTGGATCCAGCTTCCTAGGCAATTTGATCGGCCCTTTATGCTGCGTTCTGCCCATATGCTCACCTCGTTCCTCAATATCAAACGGTTACTTATAATAGAAGAAGTCTATCAAGATCGAACTGACATTACAATAGTGTAAGAATAGAATCTTATATTGAGTATAGCTGGTGTTTAATAGCATAAACGAATTCCTAATGATAGAGTATACTAGAATTAGCCTTGCAGATGAGGGTTGAGGAGTTGAATGAGTAATTATGTATAATAATTGGTTAGCTCGTATGAAATCTGGTTATATGAACTTATTCTATGGTCTCTCATTTAAGCAGAGAATTCGTATTTCATTCATCATTCTAATTACTTTAGCCATTAGTGCAGCAGGGACGACCTCCTACTTGATTGCTACGAAGGAAATTCAGAATAATGCCTTCGCATCCAGTCAGGAGACAGTGAACAAAACAGCTCAAATTATGGATGATCGGCTAAGGAATGTTGAGGCATCCATCCGGTCTCTAATGCTGAGCGATGCATATAAAGAGATGTCCTTGGATGTGCAGAGGAATGATATTACCAATTATTATCAGAACCTTACTGCTCTACAGCCTGCTTTCTCACAAGTGCAGAGCTATGATCCTCTTATTCATAGTATTCTGATCGTTACTCCGATAGGTGAATTTTATCCCACAACGGAAAATCGCATACAAGAATTCTCATTCTATGAGACTGAGCTATTCGATCGAATGAAGGATAGTAATAACGGGTTCTGGATTAGAGGGCATACAGACCAATTCTTCTCTGGCACTCAACGAGTTCTATCCTTCGTTGTTCATGGTGTTCGAGGGGGCGGGGGTGATTATACAATTGGGCCTACGAATATATATGTTGTGGTTAATATAAAAGAAAGGGAATTAGTCCGTTTAATTAACCAGAATTCACCGAAGAAGGATCGCAATTATTTCTTTATTAATTCGCTCGGCGAAGAGGTTATTCAAACTGCATGGTCAATAGAGAATAATCTTCATGAGGATCCCCAATTTTTAAGCAAACTGACAGAAGAGATACAAGGTGACTTTTTCCACCCTTTTCATAATGATAATTACTTGGTTAATTATTCGCGACTTGATACAGAGGATGATTGGCTCTTGATCGGGACGCTTTCGAAGGATCAATTGCTGCAGCAGGTGAATGGAATTCAACGTACGACGTTATATATTATTATTGGATTTGTACTCACCTCTTGGTTAATATCGAATCGGTTAACCGCAGTGCTCCTTAGACCGTTGTTCAAATTACGGGGACTCATGAGAAAGGTAGAGGATAATCAGTTATCCGTTCGATATGAAAGTAAGTACCAGGATGAAGTGGCTCATGTGGGGTTTCAATTCAATCGAATGCTCGATGAAATAAATCGGTTAATTGAGGATGTGAGGTACAATGAGCAGGGTAAGCGAGAGGCTGAGATGAAAGCATTAACCTCACAGATGGAACCACACTTTCTGTACAATACATTAAATACGATCTACTGTAAGTCTGTTCTAGGTGAGAACGATGATGTGAATGAGATGATCCTCGCACTATCCCAGATGTTCCAGCTCGGCTTAAGCGGTGGAAGGGATATGATCTCATTAGAGGATGAATTATCACATGTGAAGCAATACTGTGCAATACAACAGAAGTGCTACGAGGATTTATTCGAATATCACATTAATGTCGAAGCTAAGCACTTATTAGCGTGCTATGTTCCGAAGATAATAATCCAGCCTTTAGTGGAGAATAGTATTCTGCATGGATTTAAAGATAGAACCTCTATAGGGGAAATCTGGATTAGAGTTGAGGAAGCCAATCACAAGCTGCATTTGATTATAGAGGATAATGGCTCTGGTATGGATATTGATCAGGTTCGATTGGGAATGCGTCATGTTGGGGATTCGAATAAAGGATATGCATTGAGGAATATCATGAACCGGCTACAGCTTTTTTATAGGGACGAGGCTACAATGGAGCTATTCAATAACGATACCATGGGTTCGCGAATCGAGATTTGGATTCCAATGAATTAACTTAGGGGAGATCATAGGGACGAGGAGATCGTTTGGAATGGATAATAAGACGATGATTAAATTATGTGTCATTGATGATATCAAGAGTGTTGTAGATATGATTTCGAAGAAGATTGAATGGGACGATCATGGAATTGAAATTGTTGGTACAGCATTGAACGGAGAAGAGGGTCTTCAGCTCGTGCGTGAGGTAAAGCCGGATATCATATTGACGGACATTCGAATGCCTAGGATGGATGGTCTGGAGATGACTCGTGCTATTCTTGAATTCTTACCAAGCAGTAAGATTATTATTCTAAGCGCATATACAGATTTCGCGTATGCCCAACAAGCGATTCGATTAGGTGCTTATGATTTTGTGAAGAAGCCCTTCTCCATCGACGAAATTGTAGGTGCAGTCCTCAAAGCTAAATCTGCCTTCGAGCAAGATCAGCAGGAAAAGACGAAGATCATAGAGATGGAGAAGAAAATCAAAGAAAGCTTGCCTATATTACGACAAGAATACTTCACACTTCTTATGCATCATCAATCGAGTGAGATGAATGCTAGGATGCGTTGGGAGTTTCTTGAGATAGGTCTAGTGCCGAAGGATTTTGTTGTTTTCATTGTAGAGATCGATAAGTTCATTGAGAAGTATCATACACTCCCCATTCAAGAAATTGAATTAATACGATTTAGCTTGCAGAATATTCTGGAGGAGACGATATCCGCTTCTACGACAGGAATTATATTTCGAGAGGCGATAAATAGATATGTCTGTGTCATGAACTGTGCAGATAATCAGATGGCTGCAATGATTTCGGAGGCTTGCTGTGCTAATGTATCACTCTATTCTAATTGTACAGTCTCCATTGGAGTGGGCATCATCGTGAATCGTATTCAAGAATTGCCGGGATCCTATCGACAAGCGCTGAATGCTCTTTCTTACCACTTCTACACTGATGGGAACGGTGTATTCAGCTATACGAGTATGGAGGTGAAGGAGCAAGGCATACCTAACTATTCTCTCTCGAAGGAGCAGGACTTTTTATTCGCTTTGCGGTCTGGGAATAGAGAGAAGAGCCTGCACTATCTTGAAGAAATTATTAGTGATTTGATTGACACCTATCCGCTTCCAGATCCCAAATATGTAGAGAATGTTTGTTATGAAATATCCTCCAAGATATTCAGGGTGATGCTAGAGAAGTTTCCATATGAGACTGTACATCCGTTAGAGAATAGATTGATTGATTTCAAGAATAAAGCGCATATCTCATTACAGGACATTCGCGAATTATTAATCAATTTATGTGAGGAAGGCTGTAGCTGGATTGAGAAGGAACGTTCGCATGAATCTAACAAGATCATTCATCAGGTTAAAGATTACATAATCGCCAATCTTAACATGGATTTATCGTTGGAGCATTGTGCTAGACAAGTCAATCTTAGTCAAGGTTATTTCTCTAACCTATTTAAGAAAGTATTAGGTATTTCCTTTCAGCAATTTGTCATCCACGAGAAGATGGAGAAGGCCAAATCGATGCTAATTGGCGATTATCAGGTTCAGGAAATTGCTGAGGAGCTCGGTTATGAGCACCGACGGTATTTTAGCGACATATTCAAGAAGCATACCGGTATGACACCAACCGAATTCAAATCACATTATTTGGGTAGCTCTCACTAAGGAGGGCTATTCTTCTTAATTCAGTGGGAAACCTGCCCTTAATATGGGGTTTACCGCATTATCTAATTATTCAGGGTGAATTATAATTTGAATGTAAGCAAATTCAACGAGATTCAAAGGGGAGGAAGAAGAAAATGAATAGAAGAAGTATAGGGTTAGTGCTTTGTTTGATTCTAGTATTAGTCGTTGCTGCATGCGGCAATAACACAAACAATGCAAATAATGCAAACAATGTGAATAATGCTCCATCAGCAACACCAGATAAGCCTGCAGAGGATGTAAAGCCAGCTGAAAAAACGAAGCTGAGCTATTGGACAGGCGATCGCCATGATGCCGATTATATTAAAGAAGTAGTTGATAAGTATAACGCAACAAACGAAGATAACATTGAGGTTGAACTGGTTATTAAGACAGAAGACTTTAACCAAGCGATCGACTTATCCTTCGCAACATCGGAGACACCGGATATCATTCGTGTCAAAGAGAATACGATTCAGATTTTCCATGCTAAGGATTATTTGGCGCCAATTGATGCCTATCTAACACCGGAGCTTAAAGCAAAATTTGCTGAAGTGAATGAGTACAATAGCTTTGATGGTAAGATGTACAGCCTTCCTGCCTATGGAACTACACTTCGATTAGTATATAACAAAGAGTTATTCGCAAAAGCAGGAATTGCAAACCCGCCTACAACATTAGATGAGATGGTGGAAGCAGCTAAGAAGATTACAGAAGTGGGTAAAGCTGATGGCGCTTATGGATTTGCTCAGAACTTCAAAAGCCCAGGAAGTGCGCTTGGAAGATCAGCACGTGTAATTGCTGAGGTAAGTGGTATTGGTGGAGCGGGATACGATTTCAAAACGGGAAGATATGATTTCTCTGGATTCGAGCCAATTATCAATGCGTTCAAGCAAATGTATGAGGATGGAAGCACATTACCAGGGATGGAAGCTCTCGATATTGATCCGCTTCGTGCACAATTTGCTGAAGGTAAGCTAGGTATGTATTTATCTTACTCTTCAGAGCCTGGCGTATATAAGAATCAATTTCCAGCTAAGATTGAGTGGGCAGGTGCACCGGTACCTACTATTGATGGTACGATTAAAGGCGCAGCACCTCTCTTAGGTGGACAGTGGTTGGCGATCAGCTCCAAGTCAACGATCAAAGATCAAGCATGGAAATTCATCGAATACATGTATTCACAAGAGGTTCTGCAGAAGCATCATGAGGGTGGATTTGGAATTTCAATGGTCCCTTCGGTTATAGAAGTAGCGAAGGCCCCAGATATTAATGGAATCGAAGGTTTTATACCTACGAAGAATGAAGGAATATGGCCAGTAGCTCCAATTATCGCAGTAGAAGGTATGAATTTTAATGATGCATTCTTCAAGTACATGATTACCGGTGGAGATTTCAAAGCAATCGTTGAGGATTTGAATACTCGATATAATGCAGCTTTAGATGCAGCGATTAAGAACGATGGAGTCATAGCAGAGCCAAATCCTGACTTTGATCCGATGAAGCTAATGGGGCAATTCGGCAAATAATGGATTAAGGCAAGTCATTGGAATTATGGGATGGGGTGTGAAATCCCCATCCTTTTCTATCAGTACGCTAGTACTTAAGGAGTTGGAATGTGATGAATAAAGCAAATCGTTACTTGTTTTCATATGGCTTTATAGCTCCAAGCTTTATTCTAACCGCTGTCTTAGGCTTATATCCTATTGCCTGGGTAATGAGATATATGTTCTATAGCTATAAAGGTTATGGTGAAGAAAGATTCATCGGTCTTGAGAACTTCTCTCGGATCCTGCGTGATCAGCAGTTTTGGGATTCTGTTCAAACCACCTTCATCTATGCGGGCGGGAAAATCATTATTTCCCTGCCATTGGCTTTAATACTTGCAGTCATTCTTAATAAAGGCTTAGGTGGGAGACATTTGCTCAGGGCCATTTACTTTATGCCTACGATCATTAGCTCAGCGGTTATGGCTGTTGTCTTCTTCGCAATCTTCAATTCCTATAACGGAATCTTAAATCAGTATTTAATGAAGTATAAATTCATTCAGAACAGTATAGATTGGCTAGGCTTAGACTATGCTTTGTTGACGGTCATTATTATTGCAGTTTGGGGTGCTGTCGGAAATTATATGTTGCTATTTCTAGCAGGTCTTCAGAATATACCCGAGGATGTCTATGAAAGCTCAGCCATTGATGGGGCCAATAAGGTTCAACAATTCTGGTATATTACGGTACCTTTATTAGGTCCAGTCTTACAGATCATTACGATGCTGGCGATCATTAATGCACTCAAGGGATATGAAAGTATCATGGTACTAACCGCAGGTGGACCTGTTGGGAAGACAGACGTTATGTTCCTCTATGTGTATAAATTATTCTTCCCTTTCGTAGGAACTGATGCTTCAGGTTCAATTCAAGAAATTGGCTACGGCAGTGCAGTAGCTTTCGTAACTGCGATAATTGTCGGTATTATTACGCTGCTATACTTTTATATGTCCAAAAGGTCGAATAAGGTTTAGAAGGAGGGAACAGCATGAATACTATGGCGCTTCCGAGACAGCGGAGAAAATTCGCTGTGTCTCGTCTATCATCAGGTCTAATTTTATGGATTTTTCTGATTATTACTGCATTTCTGACATTGTTCCCCGTTGCCGTTGCTATATTAGGCTCCTTCAAAACGAATATAGAGCTAACTGCAGGAGCAACTATATTCCCGAGTCAATGGCAGTTTGATAATTATGTGCAAGCATGGAAGCAAGCTAATTTCTCGACCTATACTTGGAATAGCTTGTTCATAAGTATAGCCACAACTGTGGGTACATTAATTGTTGCTTCCATGGCCGCCTATGTTGTAAATCGACTGAGCTTTCCATTTAAGAAGGTTTATGTATCTATTCAAGCACTTACTTTGTTTATCTCTGTGGGCGCAGTTGTGCTAAGACCTCAATTTGAGCTCATGATTAAATTACACATGCACACATCTCTGTGGGGAGTCATTCTTATCCTTATTAGCGCTCACGCCTTTACATTCTTCATTCTACTTGGATTTATGGAAGGTATTCCGAAGGAATTGGATGAGGCGGCACGTATTGATGGATGCTCTCTAGGTGCGACTTTCTGGAAAATAATCCTGCCCCTCTTGACCCCTGGTCTTGGTGTATCAGCGCTATTCGCCTTTAGAGGTGCGTGGAATGAATACCTGCTTCCATTAGTATTTACAATGACGAATCCGGACCTGCAAACCTTAACAGTTGGCTTGTCTAATCTGAAATTTGGCGTATCTGCTGCGACCCAAACCCACTTTATGATGGCAGGAGCCTGTCTTTCGATTCTTCCCATTCTTATTGTGTACATCTTCGCTAACAAATCGTTCATGCAGCTTACAGCAGGCTCACTTAAAGGTTAAAGCATATGCTTGTAAAGCAATGCTTAGACCACGTATGTAGCCATCCATATATCTTAGGGGGAATCACTATATGAATAGATCTGCTTCTAGCTATGTTACTTCGAGTAAGGTTATACACCGTAATCCAGCTAACCCAATTCTCGATGCTGCGCGAGTCCCTTACCCAACAGCGCTTGTATTCAATGCGGGAGTTACGAAGTTTAATGGTAAGTATGTGATGGTATTCAGGAATGATTATGGATCTCTTAGTGAACAGACGATTGAACCACATTCCACAACAGATTTAGGTATTGCATACAGTGAAGATGGTATTCACTGGGAGGTAGGTCCCAAGCCCATCTTTAAGCTTCATGACGAGGAAACCGTTCGTGCCTATGATCCTCGATTAACTGTAATAGATGGACGCTGCTACATGTGCTTTGCAGTAGATACGTTGCATGGAATCCGAGGTGGTATTGCGGTTACGGATGACTTTGAGCGGTTTGATGTATTGAGCTTATCTACACCGGATCTACGTAACATGGTGTTATTCCCGGAGAAGGTTGGCGGGAAGTATGTCCGCTTAGAAAGACCTTTCACTGTGTACAGCAGAGGTGGGTTGGACCGCTTTGATACATGGATATCGGATTCGCCGGATATGAAGTATTGGGGCAATTCGGATCTGCTCTTAGCCGTAGAGCAGGTCCCATTCGCGAATGATAAGATTGGTCCTGCTGCTCCTCCTGTCAAGACGAAGGAAGGCTGGCTTACGACCTTTCATGCTGTGGATTTAGACCTGAATAGAGGGAAGAATGGCTGGGAGCCAACCTGGAAGAAACGCTATACTGCCGGTATCATGCTACTCGATTTGAACAATCCTAAGAAAATTATTGGGATGTACAACGAGCCACTGCTTGCGCCCGAGGCAAGCTATGAGATAGATGGCGGGTTCAGGAATAATGTGATATTCCCGGGTGGGATGATTCTTGAGGATTCCGGGGAAGTGAAGATCTATTATGGTTCAGCGGATACAGTGGTATGTCTAGCTACCGCACATGTGGATGAACTGGTTGGATTGTGCTTGAATACGTATGCGGCGAAGAGTTGAGCAGCTATGATGAAGATAGCTGAAGGACACCAAGACCAATGAGCTAATTCATTGGACTTCTAATAGAAAGTCTGCTTAAGCCGAATGCGCTTTAGCAGACTTTTATTGGAATTTATAAGTTTTGAGGTGGGCCGAGGGTCGGTTCTTGGTTTTAGTGCTTTGTGAGATGACATCATTAGATTAACGTTACAAGTTGCGCTATTATACAGTTCAAATTCGTTAAAAGGAGCTAGAAGCCTGGATTTTCTCTTGATACGCTAGTTTCCGCGCTATAGTGTTGTCCAGAAGGAGCTATAGCGCGGAAACTAGCGGCCCCGAAATGTAGTTATGCAGAATACTAAGAACATGTAAATGACACTATAGCGCTAAGTACCCAATACCCATTCCCGCCCAACCCCAACAATAGTAGAGTTAGCACTAAAAGACATCGCAAGGCGTTAGGCAATAAGAGTTAGATAGTTATGACTTAGTTGTAGTTTCACAACAAAAGAGTTAATTAGTCATGCTTTAGTTGTAGTTTCACAATTTAGACGCCTTGAGGTATATCCTTATTGTGTTACTAGCCTCTTCTCCTGCCAGCAACCAAATTATAGATCAGGGATATTAAAGCTAATACTATGAGAATATGAATGAGATTGCCGGCAATTTCGAAGGTGAAGCCTAATAGCCAGAGAATTAGGATGACAACAAATATGCTCCATAACATGTTAATCACGCTCCTTTATATAGAAGTGATTGTTTATTAGCAGCTAGCTACACAGCATATTAATCATATTATTCTGTTTCGAAACATATAACTCATTTACTCTCCACTATGCAAGGGGGAAGGGAATTTCTGATATAGAAAAGCCGCTATGATGTCTTTAAATTGACAAAGAAGCGGCTATCCCATAAGATTAAATAACAACGTTGTTATGTAAGCGCTTAAGGGAGGGCTCTCACATTCGAAATAGAAGTTTATTGACCAAAATGATTTTATTCGGATGTATTTTGAGCATTCTTCCCGTTGTTTTTGTTGGTACATTCTCCTATATACAATCATCGAATCAGGTTCAGGAACAAGTGAATCATGCTGAAATACAGTTTATTAAGCAGCTTAACTCAAACATTGAACAAATCTTAATTACTGTCAATCACACGTTAACGAATTTATTGGATTCTACAGTGATGTACAACGCATTGGATAATCCATTAGATGCGTCTGATTTTCGATTATATAATAATTTAAGAAGTGAAATAGGCCACCTACAGTCCTTTGATACAATGGTTGAGGACGTTATTATAATTAATAAACGACAAAATTGGATCATACGGAATTCGGGCATTGGCCCCTTCACAGAGCATCCTGATCAAGAGCAATATTCATCCTACATGGATATGAAACAGCATTCATCATGGGCCTTATTAGTAAACGACGATTTTACAGATTCGATATCAAGTGGAAGCTGTCCGTACACGATCAGCTTAGTCAAGAAAATCCCCATTGTTAAAGCCGAGAAGTATGGACTTGCATTTGCTAATATTCCTGCTTGCAGTATTGCAGAAATCATTAACAATGAACAGGCAGCTGAAGAAGTGATGATCATTAATGAGAACCAGCAGCTTGTTTTTCATCGCGAATCCTCAATGATCGGAACATACTTATCAGACCATCCCGCATTTGATTCCGAATTCGAATTTACAGATTCCTCTGGTCAGATTCACATGGAGAATGATAATCGTCCATATACGGTAACATATTATAAATCTAGCTTTAATAACTGGATTTATTTGTCCGTCATCTCAATAGATCAACTAACGAAAGAATCCCGGCAGATCGGTTGGTTTACGCTGTTTATTAGCTTATTTATTATTCTAATCTCATTCATATTCGTTTGGATGACGACTAAGCGCTTATATTCACCTGTGAATAAGCTTGTTAAATCTATTGAAGGTAATCATTTGGATAACAGGGAAAAGCCGAGGAATGAAGTGCAATACATTGAGGATCACATCAAGCATTTATTCTCATCTAAATCGAAGCTGGAGCATGAAGTTAGAGATCATATTCAACAAATCCGATCCTTGTTCCTCAATCGGTTGTTTATAGGCAATTTAAGACAAGCTGAGATTGATGAGAAGATGAATTATTTTGAGCTGAATCAGCATTCTAGAAATTGGAAGTACATGACTGTATTAACGCTGCAGGTAGATACACTAGACAATACGCGCTACGAAGCGAAGGATTTGGAGCTTCTGTTGTTTGCTGTATCTAATATCGTTGAAGAAGAAATTGCTATAGAATCTCGATTTCCGACAGTTTGGTTTGATCGTACATTGGTTATATTAGTCGGTTCTGAGGAAGAGGATGTAGACCAAGTCAATGGCAGTATTTACAAATTAACAGAGACACTTAAGACGCTTGTTGAACGATATTTGGGTCTATCTGTAAGTATCGGGATCAGCTTACACTTCCAGGAAATCAAGAAATCCTCCCGAGCGTATGACGAAGGAATGGAAGCATTGAAGCATCGGGTTAAGCTAGGAAAGGGTGTGATCATTCCATTCAGTAGTATTAATTCCGGGAATCCTTCAGTTATATATGAATACCCTGGACGTACTGAGCTGGAATTAATTGATGCAATTAAAATTGCGGATCATGAAGATACACTTAAGTTTCTGCGGATATGGATGGAGATAGCAACGAATAAGATGCAGTCACCTAGTGAATACCAAATTTCTCTCATGCGACTATTGAACAAATTGCTAATTATCAAGCAGGAGGCGGGTATTAGCTTCCAACAAATTGGTGCTCATGAAGCCTCGCTTTATGAAGAGCTGATAGCTCTTCATGTGAGTGAGGAGATTGAAGAATGGTTTAAGGAAAGACTTATATTACCGTTGCTTCGAATTTTCAGTGAGCGTAGGGATTCACAATATCGAAACCTATCTGAGGAAATTATTGATATGATCCAAAACCACTTTGATTCGGATTTTACATTGGAGGACTGTGCGGCAAAGCTTCATTATAATGCTAACTATCTAGGCAACGTATTTAAGAAGGAAACGAAGTATACCTTCAGTGAATATTTGTCCGATTATCGTACTCGAATGGCCAAGCAATGGTTAATAGAAACAGAGATGAATGTTAAAGAAATTGCAGATCGATTAAGATATAATAATTCACAGAATTTTATAAGGTCATTCCGTAAGCAGGAAGGTATGACACCTGGGCAATATCGCATCAAGTATAGACAACAGTAAGCTTTAAAGATGGAGGCTATCATATGATGAAAAAACTTAATGCCTGCAAATTAGGTTGTCTTGCCTTGGCTATGCTCTTATTGATGAGCTGTGGAAAAAGTAGTGCTCCTAGCAGCAATATGAATGATCAGACTGCTGATCGATTTGAACTGACAATTATGGCAAATTTGCATACGAAGGAAGTACCAGATGGTAAAATTGAAACGATCATCGAGGAACTGACAAACACGGAAATAACGATTCAATGGGTTCCAGATGGTCATTATGAGGAGAAATTAAAAACTGCATTTGCCATGGGAACCTTACCACAGGCCGTTTATTTGAAAAATCAAGGCTCTTTGGCTATGTTCAAGGATGCCATTCGTGATGATCAATTCTGGGAGGTTGGACCTTATCTTACTGAGTTTGAAAACCTAAGTAAATTGAAGCTGAATGTCCTTCAGAATACCTCAGTGGACGGAAGGATTTATTCCCTCTATCAAGGACGGTCTCTATCACGACAAGGTGTCATATATCGCAAAGATTGGGCCGACCACTTAGAGCTTCAGGAACCGAAGACGACGGAGGATTTGTTCGAGATGGCCAGACTGTTTACGGACAATGACCCCGATCAGAATGGAATGAATGACACGATAGGACTAGCTGACCGAAGTGATCTAGTTTATGGAGCCTTTAAAACCGTTTCCTCTTACTTTGGAACACCCAACAATTGGGGGCTGAAGAATGGTCAATTGCTGCCGGAATTTATGTTTGAAGAGTATATCGATACTATGGATTTCTTCCATGAGCTTTATCAGAACGGTTACATCAATCAGAGCTTCCCTGTCGCGAGCAAAACAAATCAGTTGGCTTTAATTAAGAATGGGACAGCAGGTATTTATATAGGCTCGATGGGTGATGTTCTTTCATTATATAATGATGCATTAGCATTGAATCCGGATGTTGAATTTGCAGTAACTAATCGGATTGTTAAACCTGATGGTAAGGAAGGCATATGGTCTATTCCGGGCTATGGTACCGTAGTGCTCTTTCCGAAGACAGCTATAAAGGATGAAGCGGAGCTCAGAAAAGTGTTATCCTTCTTCGATAAGCTGATGACACATGAAGCCTCGAATCTGATTACTTGGGGGATTGAGGGCGAGCACTACCGGGTTTCTGCAGAGCAACGGGCAGACACTTCGATTGCCCCATACGGTGTGAAGGATCGGGAGGTAAAGCCTTATGAGGCATTAGAAATCGGCGAGCCGGGAACGAATGGAAGATATGAAGGTGATTTCGATTATGAAGTCAAGGAACGGGCGGATGAGTTAGTTAAGGATAATGAGCAAGTGTTAATTGATGATCCGACGGCACCGCTTGATTCTAAGACGAATAATGAGAAAGGGATTGGACTGCAGAATATGATTGATGATGCGACGTACTTATACATTCTAGGTGAAATCGATGAAGCTGGATTTCAGAAGGCAGTCAAGAGCTGGGAGAAGCAGGGTGGACAACAGGTAATTACAGAATTTAATGAGGCATGGATGAATAAGCGATAATCAAGGTGTATATATAAACAATCATTTCACTAGATATCCCCACTACATCAAGCTGTAGTGGGGATATGATTATTTACCGAACCAATTTTTACGGTGTATGTTGTGTGAGTATTCAATATTCCGCAATGTGCACGGGTTAGCTGCACGTGTTGCGGAATACCAAATAAAAATTGGAGGTCGGACAAATGACTAAAGTAAGAAAGCTTGTTGCATTGTTTTGCGTACTTGTTCTGCTTGTCGGTATGCTGGCAGCTTGCGGGAACAACGGAAACAATACGAGTGGCAGCAATAACAAAGCGAACACCAAAGGGGATAACACAGTAGTAGATGATAAGGCTGTTGAGGTACCAGCTGAACCCTTCAAGCTTACTATTATGGCTAATCTACATTCACCAGAGGTTCCATCGGATAAGCTGGAGAAGATTATTGAGGAAATTACCAATACAGATTTAACGATTCAATGGGTACCAGATGGTAACTATGATGAGAAGCTAAACACATCCTTTGCCACGGGTACAATGCCACAAGCCACGTACCTGAGGAACATCAATTCATTCGGCTTGTTCAAGGATGCCATTCGGAATGATCAATTCTGGGAGGTAGGTCCTTTACTTGATGATTATGAGAATCTAAGCAAGCTGAAGGATGAGGTGTTGAAAAACACTTCGGTTGACGGAAAGGTGTATTCCATCTATCAAGGAAGACCATTATCCCGTCAAGGCCTGATCTATCGTAAGGACTGGGCAGATCAGCTAGGTCTTGCGGCTCCAACAACAACAGAAGAATTGTTGGAGATGGCCAAGCAATTTACTGAGAAGGATCCAGACCAGAACGGGAAGAACGATACAATTGGTTTGGCTGATCGCGCTGATTTAGTATACGGGGCGTTCAAGACGATTTCTTCTTGGTTCGGAACACCAAACAATTGGGGTGAGAAGGATGGTCAGCTTGTACCTGAATTCATGTTCCCAGAATACTTCAATACTATGGACTTTATGAAAACCCTGCATACTAATAAGTACATGAATCAAGACTTTCCTGTAGCGAGCAAAACCGATCAGCAAGCGATGTTTAAGAACGGTAAAGCAGGCATGTATATTGGTTCAATGGCTGATGTTCTAAGCTTGCACAAAGATGCAATTGAATTAAATCCAAATTTAGTATATGACGTTCAGAACCGCATTGCAGCACCAGGGAAAGAACATGGCATATGGTCCATTCCTGGCTACGGTACGGTAGTTCTATTCCCGAAATCCACGGTTAAGGATGAAGCGGAATTGAAGCAAATCCTCAGCTTCTTCGATCACTTTATGGCTCCAGAAGTAGCGAACTTAGTCAATTGGGGCATCGAGGGCGAGCACTATAAGGTTAGCCCAGATGGCAAATTTGCAGATACTGGTGGATTTGATGCAGATATTAAGAATAGAGAGGTTCAGGCGTATCTAGCATTAGAGATCGGTGAGCCAAGCACCAATGGAAGATTTAACGGTGTATATAATTATGATACAAAGGGTAAGGCTGAAGAGCTGATTCTGGATAATGATACAATCCTTATCCATGATCCAACTGCACCACTAGAGTCTCTTACGTATACGGATAAGGGAGCAGCGATTTATAAGCTGATTCAGGATGCCACTTATCAATATATGTTAGGCAGCATTGATAAAGCAGGTTTCGAAGCTGCAGTAGACAACTGGAAGAAGCAGGGTGGACAACAAATTATTGAAGAATTTAATGCCTCATGGGCGAAATCGAAATAATAGCAATTGAATCATATATATCCATGAATACAGGAGGGGCTGTTGCAAGCAACAGCCCCCCTTCTTTAAATAAGCTTGCCTATTATGTCAGCTGAAAGGAAGAAGTGTTATGAACGATAAGGCTGTTGGGAATTTGTTGATAACAAAATCAAAGAGGCGTTCAGAGATTTTTAGAGAAATCAAAAAAAATCAACTCATTTACCTGATGATTTTACCAGGGCTTCTATATTTCATCATTTACAAATACTTTCCGATGTATGGATTAATCATAGCTTTTCAAGATTATAAACCGTATTTAGGTATTACCGGAAGTCCATGGGTAGGGCTGGCACATTTCGAACGATTATTCACAGATCCTATGTTTTGGACGATATTCAAGAACACCCTGATATTATTCGCAATGAATTTACTTATATTCTTCCCAATTCCAATTGTTCTTGCTCTGATGCTGAATGAAGTCCGTGTAAACAAGTTTAAGAGAACAATTCAAACCCTCGTATATATTCCACACTTTATGTCTTGGGTAATCATCGTTTCTATTGGCTACGTGATGCTGTCCATGGATGGCGGGATAATCAATGAGCTGCTATCTATGTTCGGATTCGATAAGATCAACTTCTTGTTGAATGAATCATGGTTTCGACCTATGTACATTCTGCAGGTGATCTGGAGAGAGATGGGCTGGGGGACAATCATCTATCTAGCTGCCATGTCCGCAGTAGATCCTGGTATGTATGAAGCTGCAAGAATTGACGGTGCGTCTCGCCTTCGCCAAGCATGGCATATTACACTGCCATCGATCCGAAGTGTGATTGTTGTTCTAGTTATATTGAAGATCGGTGATGTTCTAGAGCTAGGCTTCGAGCATGTCTATCTCTTGTTGAATGCAATGAATCGCAATGTAGCGGAGATATTTGATACGTATGTATATACCGTTGGTTTAAGACAAGGACAATTTAGCTATAGCACGGCTGTTGGATTTTTCAAATCCTTCATTGGACTGATTCTAGTCATAGCTGCTAATAAATTATCTAAGAAAGCTGGAGAAGAAGGCATATTCTAATCAGTGGGAGGAAGCATTATGGTACATGATAAAACACTAGGAAGCAGAATTTTTGACATTATTAACTATAGTCTGCTTGGACTCATCGCGTTGATTACCATCTTACCTTTTATACACGTAGTTGGAGGCTCATTTACGACATCAGCTGAACTAGCAGCAAGAAGCTTTGTATTGATACCCACAGATTGGAGCATGGCTGCATATCGATATATATTCTCAACAGATACCATATTTCGTGCATTAGGTGTGTCCATCCTGGTCACGTTAGGCGGAACTTTATTCAGTATGCTGCTGACAGCACTGATGGCATACGGATTATCCCGTCGCAACCTGCCGGGGAGAAAATATATGATGTTTGCGGTCATTTTTACAATGCTGTTTAATGGCGGTATGATTCCAACCTTCCTGATTGTGCAATACACCGGACTGCTTGATTCATTATTAGCGCTGATCGTTCCGGTTTCGATTAATGTCTTTAACATGATTATTCTGAAAAGCTTCTTCCAAAACCTACCTGATGGGTTAGAGGAATCCGCTAAGATTGATGGCTGTAATGATCTCGGAATTTTCTTTCGAATTGTCATTCCATTATCGATGCCGGCGATCGCGACCATCTCACTATTCTACGCAGTAACGTACTGGAACACCTATTTGCATGCAATTCTTTATTTGAATGATTCGGCCAAATGGCCTATTCAAGTGCTGCTACGACAAATTGTTGTCTTAGCTACAGGTATGAATTATGACAACGCTGATTTTACTGAGGTTGCGCCTCCGGATCAAGCTGTTAAGATGGCGGTTATTGTTGTCGCTACGGTGCCGGTTCTTATGGTTTACCCGTTCTTGCAGAAGTACTTTGCTAAAGGCGCTCTAGTGGGGTCTATTAAAGGATAATAAAGGGTGGGTGAGAAAGATGATTTCAAATAATAATCAGAATTTGAGACTACTACTAGCTAAGATGGATGATCTGTTTGATGGTTTTTTTCCATGGCTTGCAGGACAATACGATCCACAGTCCGGTGGATTTTATTATGCCCAGAGCTCCATTCACGATAAAGCCTTTATACCGGATATTGAATCTTCAGCACAATCGTTGAACATTATTGAACGGCAGCTGCTGCTGCATGCAATGCCAGAGAAGATGAGGCATGAGATGATTGGCTTTTTTCAGCGCAAGCAGGATCCGCAGTCCGGCTACTTTCTAGATGAGCATCCGGCAATGATTAGGGATGAAGTGATGGTGCATAGAGCGATCAATTATTCCACAGGCTCGTTGAAGAAGCTAGGCAGCGAAGCGTTATATCCGCTCCCGCTTGCTGCTAAGTCTGCGCCAGAATACGTGAGAACGCCGGATAGTTATTTGGCCAAATGGAGAAGCATTGATCTGAGTAATAGCTGGAGAGGCTGCGATCGCATAGCGACCTCTTGTACGTATATCGGTCAGATGCCCGAATCTGAACGAGCGCCATTCCTGCAAGAGGCAGTACGATTTCTAGCAAGCATACAGGATCCTGAAACAGGCTTGTGGGGTGAGGGAAGCTTATATGTGCGCATATCTGGGACGTTCAAGCTGCATACGTTCTACAGTGGTTTTGGCATTCCAATGCCCAATATTGATCTGATATACAGGAGTGTGCTCCATTGCTTGAGGAATGAAGAAGCAACGGATATGTGCTATATTCGAAACCCGATAGATCTACTCTCTTATATACAGGTTCCACTCACACAATCCGAAATCGCAGAAATCCTAACCATCACGACCGAGAATATATCAAAGCTGAAGAGAGCAGACGGTGGCTTCTCAAGAGAAATCGAAAGCTCGCCTCCTGCACCCAATGTAGCTCAAGTGAAGAAGGGGGATTACTATCCCGATATGCCTGAGCCGGTAGCTTTAAGTCAAGGGCTATATGAAGGAGATCTCAATGCCAGCACGCAAGCGACCCTAATTCGGCGCCAATCCTATCGTTTAGCTGGATGTGTGGAAGAGCCCTTAAAAGGCTCGAGTGGCTTCTATGAAAAAATTATTTGATGTACCACAAGAGAAGGTTTTATCTAATCAAGCAATAATCACTTTGATCAATCATACGGTGTTCCAATTCGGGAATTCATTATCATTAATCTTTGTTAATTTATATTTGTGGCGGTTGACGAATAGCTTGTGGATTAATGGTTTATTTAATCTAATTGCATTGCTATCTGCTCCACTTGCAACGATTATCATTGGTAAGCTTGTCAAGCAGAAGGATCGTCTTACAGCTTATAGATATGGCATCTTCCTAACCGCCCTTTTCTATTTATGCATCATCGTGACCCAAGAACATATTGTTACTTATTTCTATTGGTTTGCTTTCTTAAAGGGCATATCAACAGCCTGTTATTGGTTGGGGTATTTCACGCTAATGTATGATGTATCGAACAATGATAACAGGCACCGCTATCTGGGCTGGAATCTTATTCTTACGAATATGGCCAACGTCATAGGTCCGGCTGCTGCGGGTTTAATTATTATGAGGTATACGGATTTAAGTGGCTATCTCATTGTGTTCTCACTCGCCTTCGTGATGTTCTTCATATCGACATTTGGCAGTCTTAAGATGAAGAAATCCGATATGCACCATCGTCAATACTACATGAAATATCTACCGCTCATGTTACGCAAAAACCCGCAGTTTTTACGGACCTTAGCTGGCTGGCTGATCGTTGGTTTGCCGCAGGGGATACTCATGTATGTTCCACACATTTTACTTTATACCGTTTTTCCGAGTGAAGGCTTTGTTGGGAATATGAACATGATATTTTTTGGTATATCCATATTTGCAAGCTATTTGATATCGCGGTTTGCCCATTTAGATTCGACACGATTGTATTTATGGATAGCGGCTATTGGATTTTCCTTCTCTTCCTTGTTTATATTATGGGAAATTTCGGTTTGGTCCGTCATCATATTCATGTCAATCAATTCGTTATTTAAACCCCTGCAGGCCAATGCCTACGCTGCTCATTATTACCAATGGATTGGAAGGCTTCCACTGAAGCAGCACTTTCGGGTAGAATCGATTGTTCTAAGGGAAACAATTATCAATATTGGAAGGGCTTTAGGTGTGCTGATTTTTATGTTTTTTTCCGGAGACCTTGATGCTGTGATTATGCCATGGATAGTAGCTTTTGTGATGATGCTTCAATTACTTATACCTGTATTAACAGAGAAAACTAATGCGAAGGAGCTCTAACAATGACAACCTTTCAAAATCCAATCTTAAAAGGGAATTATGCAGATCCTTCAATCATCCGAGTCGGATCTGACTATTATATGGTCAATACATCCTATAAATATTTGCCGGGATTGATCGTATGGCATTCATGCGATTTGATCAATTGGGAGCCGATCAGCAGTGCCTTGAAGCAATATGTTGGAGATGTATGGGCACCAGATTTCGTCTACTACAAGGACAAATATTATATTTATTTTCCAGCGAATCGTACGAATTGGGTAGTGACGGCTGATGATCCGAGAGGTCCTTGGAGCGAGCCTGTGAATCTACATATGAAATTGATAGATCCCGGGCATGTTGTAGGACCTGATGGACTTCGTTATCTGCATCTATCTGATGGTAAGATGGCACAGCTTGCTGATGATGGTTTGAGTGTAGCAGGTGAGGTTCGTCATGTATTCGACCCTTGGGTGTATCCAGACGACTGGGAGGTTGAGGCCTTTAGTCTAGAAGGACCTAAATTGACATTCCATAATGGATATTATTATTTAACAATTGCTGAAGGTGGCACGTCTGGACCGGCTACTAGTCACATGGCCGCATGCTCCAGATCTACAACGCCATGGGGACCCTGGGAGCACTCCCCGCATAATCCGATTATCCGTACGAAATCGAAGGAAGAGCGATGGTGGTCGATCGGACATGGATCTCTTATTGACACGCCAGAAGGTGATTGGTGGTTGATTTTCCATGGTTATGATAGCAGCTTCCATACAACGGGACGCCATACCTTATTGCTGCCGATAGAATGGACCGAGGATGGCTGGTACAAGGTTCCAGATGGAGTAAGCCCTGAGCAGGCTTTACTTAAACCAACAGGCACAGTGCTGCAGCATGGATTTCCGACCGAGGATACATTTGCAAGCGAGAAGATTGGTGATCACTGGCAGTTATTCGGTGAGTTGCCTGAACAGCGCTTCCGCCAAGAGAATGGGGGATTATTTGTAGATGGAAGTGAGGAGGGAAGGATTTCTCCACTGCTCTACATGGTAGGTGATCGTGCTTATGAGGCGGACATCGAAGTAACGGTTGAGGGTGATGCTGAAGCTAGACTTATGCTCTATTACAGTGATACTGCCTACTTCGGGGTTGGAGTAAATCAGGAGGGAATACGCTTCTACCGAGCATTCAAAAATTATCGAGCCGAGTCGTACACAGGCACTAGCCTCCAGCTTCGTGTTCGGAATGACCACAATATTGTAACGTTCTTCTATAAGGAGCCGCATGGTGAATGGAAGAAGTACGATAAGGTTACAGATGCCTCCGGCTTCCATCACAATACATTCGGTTTATTCTTAAGCCTTCGAATCGGCTTGGATGCGATAGGGAAAGGGACAGTTAGCTTTCGGAATTTTCAATATCGAGCCTTATAGAGGGAGTGGTTCAAGCATGTGGAGTCCAGACATATTCCTAGAGAAGTTATATGAGCAGACGATCATGGAACAGCCAACAGCCACTAATAATGAAGCTTGGAAATCGGGGATGAAGGCATGTCTCAAGAAGGCTTTGGGGGAATTCCCGACGTCTACTCCAGAGCTTCAGCCCGTTATACTAGAACGAGTGGACATGGGAGATTACTACCGAATGCGCGTTGAATTAACGAGCATCGATCCTCTGCGCTTACCCGTGTATGTGTTAATACCCAAAGCCAGGCAGGGAGAGAGGCGCCCAGCGGTACTTGCATTGCATGGTCACGGCTATGGAAGTAAAGAAATTGTTGGGTTGCTGCCTGATGGTACAGAGAGCTACAGTGAACCGGGCATTCATAAGGATATGGCAGTGCAGCTTGTCCTCAGGGGGATGGTTGTTCTCGCTCCCGAGCTGGTTGGCTTTGGAGATCGCAGAATGGCGAATGAACAATTCACAGCTGCCACAGATAACTCATGCTTCACCATTGGCAGTCAGCTTCTGTTAATGGGGAGAACGATTGCAGGATTAAGGGTCGCTGAATGTCAGAGAGTGCTTGACTATGCTGTCACACTAGCTGAAGTGGATCCGCGAAGTATGGGCTGTATCGGATTCTCCGGAGGGGGATTGGTTGCCGCATTTACTTCGGTCATGGAAGAGCGGATCAGAGCGACTGTCCTGTGCGGTTATACGAATACGTTCAAAGCTAGTATTATGTCACGACGACATTGTCTTGACAACTATATTCCAGGCATCTTACAGCTCGCTGAGATGCCTGAGCTGATCGGATTAATGGCGCCGAGATCGTTATTTATTGAATCGGGGATCGATGATCATCTATTTCCCTTGGGAGAGGTTAAGAGGGCGATACAGAGGCTCGGGGAGATCTACAAGCAGTTGGGTGCTGAAGAACGATTGGCATCTGATTTATTCCAGGGAAAGCATGAGATTAGTGGTATGAAGTCATTTGATTGGTTAGCCCAAACGTTATCTCACATTGAATAAGCGATTATATAAGTGATAAATATGAGTCATCAATCAGAGGATATAGGATTCAGAAGTTATCTATCTAACAACAAAGTATGGGGGGAAGTGTGCATTGGATATTACTATGAGCGTTGCCCAAGATGGAACAGGAGACTTCTTAACCATTCAAGAAGCAATCGATAGCGTAGTGTCTGACTTGTCTCAACCAACGATCTTATTCATCAAGGAGGGTGTATACCAGGAGAAGATAAGCATACCTAAGAACAAGCGTATTCATCTGGTAGGCAACCACCGTGAGCAGACGGTGATCACGTATGCAGATTATGCTCGTCAAATCGATACCTTAGGTCAGGAGTATGGCACGTTTAGAACGCCCACGGTGACCGTTGATGCTGACGATTTTTATGCTGAGAACCTGACGATTGCCAATTCCGCCGGGTATGGACCAGGAATCGGTCAGGCTCTTGCTCTGACCTCTTCGGGAGACCGTGCAATATTCTATCGGGTCCGTTTATTAGGCAATCAAGATACCTTATACACACCAGGCTGCGGTCGACAGCTCTATAAGGAATGTTATATCGAGGGTCATGTTGATTATATCTTCGGATCGGCTGCGGTCGCGTTCGATAATTGCCATATTCACAGCTTG
>DFXU01000076.1 GCA_002383285.1 Caryophanales bacterium UBA4100 | reverse complement strand
CCAACGATTAACGACAGAACCGATAAAGATAGTCGGAGGTATGGTGGAGGTCCCGAGCAAGTCAGGATTGGGCATCGATATAGATATGATAGAAATTGAGAAAGCTCATCAGCTTTACAAGCAGCAAGGACTAGGGGCTCGCGATGATTCAATCGCTATGCAGTACTTGATTAAGGATTGGAAATTTGATCATAAACGTCCTAGCCTTGTCCGGTAATCGATTTCATGAGTGAAGGGGAGAGTAGAGTGGATAATTATTTGCTTGGGGGAGTCATTCCGCCGATTGTAACACCAGTTGATGCTGAAGATTGCGTAGAGGAGCAAGGACTCCGCAGGGTGGTAGAGCACGTTATTGCAGGAGGTGTGCATGGTATTCTCTCACTAGGTAGTAATGGCGAGTTTTACGGTCTTGATCATGAGCAGCAGGAACGAGCAGCTCGAATTACCATCGAGCAGGTTGCAGGTCGTGTACCGGTTTTTATGGGTGTTGGTGCTATCACGACGAGAGAATGCGTACAGCTAACAAGAATGGGCGAGTCGTTGAAAGCACAGGCCATTACGATATTACCACCTATGTTTCTTAACCCTTCTGAAGACGAGCTATATCAACACTTCCGTAAAGTAGCCGAGGCGACTTCATTACCGGTATTGCTGTATAATAACCCAGATCGTATTGGGAATAACATCTCCGCAAACCTAATCGAACGGCTTGCTGATATTCCTAACATAGTAGGTGTTAAAGATAGTAGCGGAGATATGACATTGACTGCAGAATACATTCGCCGAACACGTGATAATGGCTTTAACGTCATGGCAGGAAGAGATGTTCTAATTTTAGGATCCTTGGTTTACGGTGCGGTTGGCTGTGTCGCATCCACGGCTAATATTGTTCCTAAGCTGGTCGTTGAAATCTATGAGAAGTTTATGGCTGGAGATATGCAGGGAGCTTTGGAGGCTCAATTCAAGCTAGCCCCACTTCGTATGGCATTTAATCTAGCAAGCTTTCCAATTATGACCAAGGAAGCTATGAATCTAATTGGTCTTGATGTAGGGGGCTCGATATTACCGAACACAAGCTGCTCGGACTTTACAAGGAATAAGCTAGCAGACATATTGAAGCAGATGGGAGCACTTTCATAGATATTGGAAATATAATATGTGCAGAGAGCATAAATCCATGATTGTCTGTTGAGTTTGACTTATCTCGCTATTGAACTGTTCGAATTTATGGCTTATTATTAGTATATCGACAATTGTTCACGTGAACAATTTATAACGATAGCTCGAAAATATCCGTAATCTGAGAATGGAGTGCTTACCTTGAAACCTTTTATGGACAATGATTTTTTGCTTTCGAATGAGACTGCAGTAGCGCTTTACCATGATTATGCCAAGGACATGCCGATTATTGATTACCATTGTCATCTAAGCCCCCAAGAAATTTTCGAGAATAAATCGTATAAGAATATTACGGAAGTATGGCTGTATGGAGACCACTACAAGTGGAGAGCGATGAGGGCCAATGGCGTAGAGGAGCGTTATGTGACTGGGGACGCCAGTGATTATGATCGTTTCCTCGCATACGCTAAGACCGTTCCGCAGTTGATTGGTAATCCACTATACCATTGGTCTCATCTAGAGCTAAGAAGATTCTTCGATGTAGAAGAAATTCTTAATGAGAAGAATGCCCCCATCATCTGGGAGAAGGTCAATGCGAAGCTGAATAGTGATGGCTTTGGTGCTCGCGATCTTATTGTGAAATCGAATGTTAGAGTCATAGGTACAACAGATGATCCAGTGGATTCACTGGAGTACCATATTAAGATCAAGGAGGATCAGAGCTTTGATGTGGCGGTATTACCTTCCTTCCGTCCGGACAAGGCTTTGGAGATTAATCGAGAAACCTTCTTACCTTGGTTGAAGAAGCTTGAGACAGCCGCGGGTGCATCGGTTGCGGATTACGAGCAATTGCTCAGCGCACTGGAGTCGAGAGTGCGTTTCTTCCACTCTGTAGGGTGTCGCATCTCTGACCACGCTTTGGATTATGTACCATTCGGTGAAGCGAGTAAGAATGAGGTTGCTGCAATATATGCCAAAGCGTTGAAGGGCAATGCAGTTACACTGGAGGAGGAGAATAAATACAAGACAGCCGTATTGGTGTTCCTAGGCAGTCTGTATGCTGAGTTAGACTGGGCAATGCAGTATCATATGAACGCATCCCGTAATAACAATGCTCGCATGTTCAAGCAGCTTGGTCCAGACACTGGTTATGATTCCATTAATGATAGTCCAGTAGCGCACTCGCTACGCAATCTGCTCAGTGCGATGGCGGAGGGTGATGCATTACCGAAGACGATTCTATACTCCTTAAACCCACAGGATTATCCACTGCTAGCTACAATAGGTGGTGCCTTCCAAGGCGGGGGTGCTCCGGGCAAGATCCAGTTTGGTTCAGCTTGGTGGTATAATGATACGAAGGAGGGTATGATTCACCAGATGAAGATGCTAGCCGACATTGGTCTGCTTGGTCGCTTTGTTGGTATGCTGACGGATTCACGCAGCTTCCTATCCTATCCTAGACATGAGTATTTCCGAAGAATTCTATGTAACATGATTGGGGAATGGACAGAGAACGGTGAGCTACCGAATGATATGGAGCTGCTTGGTAGTACCGTTCAGAACATCTCTTACAATAATGCGCAACAATATTTCAACTTCTAGACGAACATACGATTAATAACAACCCCTTCCTAGTTTAATTGGAAGGGGTTGCTACTTTTTTGTAGAAATATCATATACCTAGGGGGAGAATTCCACTGCCTACAGCTGTGAAACCAGGTTTAACCTGTTGGGACAGCGTGAAAGTGACGGAATCGGATGGAGATAAGCGGATATATCGACTA
>DFXU01000013.1 GCA_002383285.1 Caryophanales bacterium UBA4100 | reverse complement strand
TGAGTTACGTCCTCCTGGGACGTATAGGTAAGACAAGAAAACTCGCGAATATTTGCGAGTTTTCTTTGTGCTTTTTTTAACTGCAATTGCAGCAATTTACTATCGATTATTACCAATTTCCATATCTGCTCTTACACCTTCGCATTCCAGTACGTCATGAACAAAACTCTCCCGATCCTTACTGAGCTGTGAATCCCCGAACATCGAAATCGTCACATCCGTATACGCTTGGTGCTCCGTATTATCGTACCAATCTAAATCCATGTCAGAATCATTCTTGTATACCTTACGTAGATTATAGGATTGATCTCCGTCATTCTCTAAGACAGCTACAAATTTCTGCTCTGCACCGGCCTCTCCACCTTCCATCGGCTGGCCAGTTAGCTCCATTGAAAATTCGACCTCTGCGATGATCTTCCCATCCGTTTCTACAGAACGAATAAATCGAGCATTATTAATTTTTTTCATGATCTGACCGACTCCTTCAGGTTATTGTTGATCATACCAATAGTCGAGATAACAACATAATAAGTATTAACTTTTTTGATATAGCATAACCAGATGGACAGACATTATATTCGAATAATTCGCATAAGTTTGGTATATCGTCGGGTCACAACACAACGGAATTTTGTCGAAAGAGGTGAACGTCTATGTGTGGAATCACCGGTTGGATCGACTGGAATACGGATCTTACAAAGCAGCCAATTGTTATTGAGAATATGACGGAGACACTCAAACCCAGGGGTCCAGGTGCAGCTGGCACCTGGATTACAAGCCATTGTGCATTAGGTCATCGACGCTTGTGTGTCATTGATCCTGAGAATGGAAAACAACCAATGATACGTAAACTCGATGGTTTTTCGTACGTCCTTGTTTACAATGGGGAATTATATAATGCCCCGGAGCTTCGGCATGAGCTTCAGGTAAGGGGACACCCCTTCCATACAACCTGTGATACAGAGGTCTTATTGAATGCTTATATTGAATGGGGCCCTGACTGTCTAGATCGTCTGAATGGGATATTCGCATTTGGTATCTGGAATGAGAAGAAGCAATCCATGTTCCTTGCTCGCGATCGAGTAGGTGTCAAGCCTCTGTTCTATACACAGGACAATAACGGTATGTATTTATTCGCTTCAGAGCCAAAAGCTATTCTTACTCATCCCAAGGTTAAAGCCGAAGTTGGTCGCGAAGGTTTTGCCGAAATATTCGCGATTGGTCCTGCTAGAACACCTGGGCATGGAATCTACCATAATTTATTCGAGTTAAAGCCTGGCTGCTGTATGACAATTGATCGGAATGGTCTACAAATCAGAACCTATTGGCAGCTAAGAAGCCGTGAGCATGAGGATAATCTGGAGACTACAGCAGTTCATGTAAAAGCATTATTACAGGATACCGTAGAGCGTCAGCTCGTCTCGGATGTCCCCATCTGTTCACTCCTATCCGGAGGCTTGGATTCAAGTGCGCTTACTTCAATCGCATCAGATTACTACAGATCACACCAATTGGAGCCACTACACACCTATTCAGTTGACTATGTTGATAATGATAAGCACTTCAAAGAAAGTGCATTCCAACCAAATGCTGATGCACCGTGGATTCGGCGTATGAGTGCATACGCAGGTACGATTCATCACGATATAACCTTCGATACACCTGAGCTAGCTGATGCATTAAGAGATGTGGTTCTAGCTCGCGATCTTCCCGGAATGGCTGATGTGGATGCTTCTTTATTGTTATTCTGTAGAGAGATTAAGAAAGGGGCGACAGTCGCGATATCTGGTGAAGCAGCAGATGAAATCTTCGGAGGGTACCCTTGGTTTCATAGAGAGGATGCTTTACAGGCTAACACTTTCCCCTGGGCTCTAGGGACGAAAGGTCGCGTCAATCTATTCTCAGCAGATTTCAATGCGTGGATTCAGCCTACACAATATGTGGCGGATCGTTATGAAGAAGCACTTGCTGAGGTTCCTAGGCTTGCATCTGAGAACGCCACTGAAGCGCGTATGAGAGAGATGTCTTACTTGAATATCACTAGATTTATGCCAACCTTACTGGACCGCAAGGATCGTATGAGTATGGCTTCAGGGCTTGAGGTTCGTGTTCCCTTCTGCGATCATCGATTAATCGAATACGTATGGAATATCCCTTGGGAAATGAAGAATGCTGGCAATCGAGCTAAAGGTATTCTCCGCCAAGCGCTTGAGGGTATACTGCCTTATGAGGTTTTGACACGGCGAAAAAGTCCATATCCCAAAACTCATAACCCCAATTATTTGGATGCCATGAAATCTAGGGTTCTGGACATTCTTGATGACCCTTCATCACCGATACTGCCGTTTGTTGATGCTAAGAAAATTCGCAAACTGGCAGATTTGGATGCTTCTGAGTTTAACATGCCCTGGTTTGGTCAGCTTATGACTGGTCCTCAGCTCTTCGCATATTTGTATCAAGTCGATTATTGGTTAAGGGAATATAAAGTCACAACCCTAACTGACTAAGCAAGCTATCTAGCGCCTTGCCTCGATGGCTGATCTTGTTCTTCTCTTCTACCGTTAATTCAGCCATTGTTCGAGTATATTCAGGTAAGTAAAAGATCGGATCATAACCGAATCCACCTTCACCGGAAGGTTTATCAATAATCCATCCAGGGCATGTTTCTTCTACTCTTATAACACGGTTGCTCAAGGGATCGTACAGCACTAATGCACAAGCAAAGTAAGCGGGGCTAAGCAGCTTGTATCCCATTGGATGGATGGGCTTCGAGTAGTTCCCATTAACTTCAGCTGAGGGCAGCGTATTCAGTTCATGCAGTAACTTATCCACATTATCCAAATCAGTAGCATGCTCTCCGGCATACCTAGCCGAGTACACCCCAGGCTCCCCATGTAAGGCATCTACGCATAAACCAGAATCATCGGCTAATGAGATCAAATTCAGAGCATCGCCGATGATCCTGGCTTTGATCTCTGCATTTGCAAGGAATGTATTACCATCCTCTACAACGGGAGGTATCTCGGGGAATTCAGACAAGCTATATATCTTAAGGTCCATTCCTTTTAAGCGATGAATTAGCTCCTTAACCTTGCCTTTATTCGTCGTTGCGACAACAAGACTTGACGATGTGCTCAGCATGACTATATGCCAATCCTTATGTCCATATTCTCTAAGGTCTGCTTCTGAATTTCCACGAGCTGCATAATACCTTGCTCAGATAGGATGAGCAGTTGATCTAATTCTTCTCTAGAGAAAGGAGACTCCTCTCCAGTACCCTGAATTTCTACTAATGCTCCAGAGCCAGTCATAACAACATTCATATCAACCTTCGCTTTAGAGTCCTCCTCGTAGCATAAATCTACCCTCGGTTCATTATCGATTACTCCCGCACTTACGGATGCTAGGTAATCAGTAACAGGAATCTGTTGGAGTTTACCATCCTTCACAAGCTTATTCATCGCAATGATCATAGCTACAAAAGCACCGGTAATTGAGGTTGTTCTTGTTCCGCCATCAGCTTGAAGCACATCACAGTCCAACGTAATTGTACGTTCTCCTAGCTTATCCAATTCAACTACAGATCGTAAAGCTCTACCAATCAAGCGTTGAATTTCCATCGTCCTTCCACTCAATTTACCTTTTGCTGCTTCACGCTGATTTCTCGTATGAGTTGCTCTAGGAAGCATTGAGTATTCCGCTGTTACCCAACCCTTGCCTTGACCTTTCATGAATGGAGGAACCTTCTCCTCCAATGAAGCAGTACATAATACGCGAGTTTCGCCAAACTCGATAAGCACTGAGCCCTCAGCGTATTTATTCACATCAGGTGTAATGGAAACGGCTCTTAGCTCATCTCCCTTTCGACCATTAGATCTCAATATTAACAGCTCCTATAAAAATAAGATTTTCTTCATTCTACCAAACCCACTCCATAAATACATCAATTAAAGACATCTCAAATTTAGTGCCCCTACCTTAAAATCGTAGAGGCACTTCATTCTATCCTTAATATGAAGATTTCAGGTGTATTTTATACGAATTTGTTAATACTATAGTTTCTGAGGGTTTACCTGCGTTGGCCGTGTAACCGCTGATGAATAATTAATCTGATCTGAGGTAGAAACAGCCGCCTTACCATCAATCATAATCTGCACCTTAGGAACATCAACCTGTTCAGTCAATGATAGAACTAATGCTTGTAAGCTATTTGCAGAAACCTTCTGGTCAGATCCCATAATATTATTTCCAAAATTCACAATAACCGTATCTTCCTTCTTCTCAACATTGAGCACCTCAGTTGTAGCAGCCATTACACTTAATAACGATGATTCCGCTGCGGGACCTTCCACCAATTCATTAACAACTGCAGAAGTCAAATCATCGTTGTATTGAATAAGACGAGTGACCGGCACATAGTATGCGTAATTGTCAACATTCTGTCCTTGAAAGTATAGGGTAACTGCAGAAGCCATGGCAGGATTTATATTGGCGTTCCTTTCCAGGTTTATTCCCATTCCTCTAGTTAGAGGCTCGTCAAGAGGTGTTCCATCAACTGGCATTTGTTTGAGCTCCTTGCCCTCTACCCAGATTTCTACCTGCTTAACAGAGTTAAAGCCGGTTAACGTCCATGTAATGGACTCTAATATTTTCCTCTCATCCTGAGGATTATATTGAGTAAAGTCTTCAGAGAAGTCCACAATTGCCAAACCATCCTTGGTTATATTCGTTACAATGGAAGTACCCTTCGGTAGAAGTGCGCTAAATCCAGCTGGTAGCATCCCCTCCGCTGGTCCACCATCGACCATATACTCCAAGGCTAGCTTCGCGATCCCTTCCTTATAGGGTAATTGCAAGCCAATTGGAGCGACATATCCCTGCGCATCCTTATAGTACAACGTTACTGGTGCCAGCTGCCCAGGCTCAGCCATTACCTCTTCATCTGCAATGTCTGTGAATATTTCTGTCTCTAGCTCGTAATCCACCTGCGGTGGATCAATCTTCGTGCTAGTCTCCTCGGCTCCAAACCACCCACATCCCGACAGAAGCAGTGGAATCGATACGAGACCTACTAGTAACAACCGGCGAATGAATCGAATACGCTTCATGGTTACACCCTCCTAAAAGTTTTTGATGAATGCGATAGCAATCGATAACACTACCTCGTAAGCATTTGCTTAGTTTTAATGCATTCTTTATTCCTATGTATACGAGCCTAGCTTGTTTTTATACCGAATTTGTCCTCAAATCCTAACCTTATGTTTGTACATCATTTAAGAATAGATTGGAATATGTTACGATGAAGTGCATTACAGATAATTTTTGGAGGGATGAATATGGCGTATTCTCTAGATAGTAAAAAAGTAGCTGAGACAACGGAGAAGTGGTTAGTACAAAGAGGCGTAGAGAAACATCATATTGCCGAGCTTGTATTATTCCTGCAGAAGGATTACTTTCCTAATTTAACTTTAGAAGAATGTATTCATAACGTAGACATGGTATTAACCAAGAGGGAAGTTCAGAATGCAGTACTAACGGGTATTCAGCTTGATATCTTAGCAGAGGAAGGTAAGCTATTGCAGCCATTACAAGATATGATCCAGCACGATGAAGGCTTATATGGCTGCGACGAAATACTGGCCTTGTCCATAGTAAATGTGTACGGGAGTATTGGGATGACAAATTTCGGCTATGTCGATAAGCTTAAACCTGGGATTCTGAAGGAATTGAACAAGAAGGGCGGACCACAATGTCATACATTCTTAGATGACATTGTAGGAGCAATAGCTGCTTCAGCTAGCAGCCGTATTGCCCACAATCTTCAGGAGGGTAAGGAAGAAGACGCAGCAAACAAGATCGCGCAACAACAGCAACAACAGCAACAACAGTAGATTAAGACTCGGTACAAATAACTGTAGACAAGAGGAGATAATTGTTGCTCATCTTCTCTTGTCTACAAAGTTTGAAGCTTTATGAGCTTAGTTCTATATTTGCTACCTTAATCCAATCTGTGATAATTAACAATATTGCCGCTTAGCACTTCTGTTACTTTACCCAACTCACGAAGGTAAGCAAGATGGGCTAGCGTTTCCGCCATGGCAAAGCGGAGCTGGTGGATTGACAATTTACTTCCAAAAAACCTTAAGCAAAGCTCATAAGCGTTACGCGGTTCATCTATCATCACAATTAATCGATCCAATCGATCACGGTGATGAGCGATGATCTCGTGGCAACGCTCCGCAAAGCCGACAAAGGGGTCGCGATGACCGGGATAAGCGATCTTGATAGGTAATGTCGATATGAACGCCAGACTGTCTAGAAAGGACTGCAGCGGATTGTCATCCATACCTGGAAGTGGTAACAGACCAATGTTCGGTGTAATCTGAGGAAGCACTTGATCACCACAGAATAGCTCACCACTAGATTCACGATAGAACATAAGCTGGCCATATGCATGTCCAGGTGCATGAATCGGCTGGTACTTATGATCGCCCAGCATGAACAACTCATTGGAATTAATCAAACTAACCTTAGGGTGTGGTGATACAAGACCAATAAAGTCCTCCATATGCTCGACCAGTGCGTTCCCGACTTGCGACTCCATACCATGTAACATAAACAAATGATGCAAGTCCACTGTTCCCCTTCGGTATGAACCCCACAGATAATCTACCTGCCGTTTCCCGGCCTCGGACATCCATACCTGCGCCCCAGTTTCCTGTTGCAACCAACCAGATAAGCCATAATGATCAGGATGATGATGTGTTAATACAATCTGCTGGATATCTGAGTATTTAAGCTTCATGAGTCGTAATGCTTCATGCCAGCATGCTTCCGTATCAGCCGTATGTATGCCTGGGTCAATAACCGTATAACCCTCTAATCCCTTCACCACATAAGCATTCACAAAGCGGAGTGGAAAAGGCAGCGGGACCTTAACTTGATAAATATGCTCAGCACGTTGCTCAATAAAATTCCGATTACCCGACATTCTTTATTCCTTCCTTGAACCAACCATAATGAGTCTCGCGGACGTAGCATGATCATAAGCTGAGCCTGCATAATCTCCATATACCGCTGAAATTTCCAGCGAGGTAGAGGAGAGCATATGATTAAAATCAGATAATTCATAAAGTTTAACCTGCTCTGAATATCGTCGCTCTTCTTTAGGTGGTTCCGACATAACGATATCCTTCTTCACGCTACCATCTTCAATTCGCCGATACTCCTTAATTGTAATATCTCCTTCGATGCGTTCGGAATATGGGACGAGATTTCTTCTCACAGCCTCGGGATTTAGATAATCAATGAGAAATCGACCCCCAGGCTTAAGTAAACGTTCAATTACATGGAGCACTTGCACGTTCTCAGCCATATCATCAAAATAACCGAAGGATGTAAATAGGTTCACAACTGCATCGAAGGTTTTATCCATAGGAATGGCACGCATATCTCCATGCACCCAATGTACAGCTTCATTCACATCTGCAATTCGAGCTTCTCGCAGCAGAACCTCAGACAAATCCATCCCCGTCACCTGATATCCTAAATCCGTAAGCGCAAGAGAATGGCGTCCCATCCCACAGCACAAGTCGAATATCTCTGCACCCGCTGGTAATTGCAGCCACTGTGTCATCGCTTCAACCTCTCGATATGCTCCAGCAAAATCACGGTGCTTGTAAACGAGTAAATAATCTTCTCCAAAGCTTTGCTTATACCAATCCGTCATGATGATACCCTCCACAGGAATACATAGTTCTTAAATTCAACTCATTAATTATAGCATTCATTATGATATGATGGGATAAACACAATTCAAATCAGGGGGATTATTATGCCATTCATACTAAAACACAAGCAATCATCTGAAATTTTCACCTGTCATCTCATTAATAATTATGATATTCCATTCTTCGGTACGAAATTCTGGGACCATCCATACGAAGCAGAACAGGAATACATTACATTCCTAGAGGCTCACCAAGTCGATCAAACTGAGGAATGGGAATTACTCGAAGTTGAAGAGCATCAATTAAAGCTATTCAATGTAAAGCTAAATAATAATCCTGCCAAAAGCTTATTCTTAGACGTTA
>DFXU01000065.1 GCA_002383285.1 Caryophanales bacterium UBA4100 | reverse complement strand
AGCGTCCAGCTCTAGATTCAACTTCGACCTTCTCATCTTCTTAATTCTACCAGCAGCTATTACTCTAATAGTAACTATTCCAATGATCACCCATTTGCCCATATCTAATGGTTCCACAATACTCTTCAACAATGGCTCATCCATCATCATCTTACCAGCAGTAAAGGCGAGAATCGCCGAACCAATATAAATCACGATAGGGAATTTATCTATAAGAACAATAACGAACGTGCTTCCGAAAACCATGATAGGAATACTAATAATTAAGCCTAGTAAAATAAGTAAAAAATCACCATGAGCTACACCAGCAACAGCAATAACATTATCAATACCCATCACCATATCAGCAACGATAATAGTACCCACAGCTTGAACGATTGTTGATTCCGCAGCAACACTATCATGCTTCTTCTCTTCGACTAGCAGCTTATACGCAATCCATACTAATACGATTCCACCCACTAGCAATAATCCAGGAACCTTAAGTAGCCACACCACTGCGAACGTGGCGAGCATACGAATGACAACCGCGCCCAACGTCCCTAGGAGAATGACTTTTCTCTGCTTTTCCTTCGGGATATTCCTTGCAGCAAGAGCTATAACCACCGCATTATCTCCTGCAAGCACTAAATCAACCATAATAATTGCAAGTAGTGCCATAATGAATTCTATTGAGAATAATTCCATCTGTCTCTCTCCTTATAATCGAGTATCAAAGTCGAAAAAACCTTTCCGATTATCGGATATGGTCAATTTCCCAACAAAAAAGACCACTGCCGAAAAATAATCGGCAAAGGTCTTGCTAACAACAATGAAATTGTTGCCAACAAAGCCGGGCTTGTGGGCCGTATTGACGACTTTGCTGCGGGAGCTACTCCCCTTTGGGGCAGAATCTATTTGATTATCTTTATTATAGAAGACAAAGCGGGATTGTGTCAATTTATATTCCATCAGTTAGGTGATGCCTGACATGAATTCTAATTAGATGAAATTAAGTAATGAGATAACTAAAGTAACCGTGAATACACTAAATAATGTAGATGAGAGAACTGCCTGAGAGGAGAAGTCTACTTCATTATCAAACTCAACAGCCAGCATCAAGCATAAAACTGAGGTTGGAACAGCACAGGATAAAACTAGCGCTTGTGCTACAATTCCTTCAATTCCAAGTAGCCATATGACAAGAAATCCTAGAGCAGGGCTTATTAATAATCGTAGTGTATTCGATATGATCACATTCGAAATTTGAATTTTCCACTTCATAGCCCCAATCTGAACACCTAGGGTGATCAAAGCTACGGATATGAATGCATCAGCAACATAGTTAAGAGGAATAGACAGAGCTGGTATAATACCAACCTCAAATTCTCTAAGAATGAACGCAATAGGAATACAATATAATGATGGGAAGGATAATATCGTGCGGATCGTCGCACGGAGCGTGCTTTTGTGTGCATTCACACTATATATTCCAAGTGTATTACCCGCTAGATTCTGCGCCATCATAACAACTGCTTGAATAGATAAGGATACCGTGCTTCCAGCGAACACAAGCTGGTTTAACGGAATCGCATAATTACCACTGTTATAAAGATGAACACTATTGTGCATCGCACTCTTCATGCTGCCTTTATATCCTTTCACTCTGCATACAATCTCTACAATTATAAACAAGCTTATTGAGAAGACAGCTAAGAACAGGAGAACCTGCAATATCATAGTCCATGACAATTCAGATTCATAGATCATCTTGAATATGATAGCTGGGCTGAATAGGTAAAAATTCAGTTTAGCTAATGTCTTAGCATCCAGCTTAAAGGCACGATACAGTAAAGCCCCTATAATAATAATGATGATAATTGGCGTAACATTGTTAAATAGAATGTGTAAGAAATAGCTCAACTTAGATGCTCCTCTATGTGATATGTTAAGATTAGAATACGATTAGCTTTCTAAATAAGGAGGGCTCCTATGCTTAAGCTTAAACCCGGTGATCTCATTAAGCAATTGAATGATATGGTGTTCACCATTCAGCTAGTAGGTCATACCAAGTGTGATCCGACATGGAATAAAGCACCTAAGCAACATCAATTTCATTCCTTCTGGTTCATCTCTAAGGGGAGGGGAACCTTTATTCTAGATGGTAAGCATCATACAGCTGAAGCAGGTAAATTGTTCGCAATCGTGCCTGGCACTGTGTTCGAGCGTTTACCTGAACCAACTGACCCGTTGGAGTATTACTTTGTCAGATTTGGTGTGGCGGGAGCAGCTGAAGAGGAAGGTCAATGGACATTCCGACCTTCTCTCGAAGGAGACTTCCCACTACAAGGAGCATATATGCTTAACAATGCGCCTGTCATCATTAATCTGTTCGAGCAGCTCCACTACTTGTGGCAGCGCAGGGGCAATATGGTCGCAATGCGTCGTAAAATACTATTCTATGAGCTGCTTCTAGCGATTGCCCACGACTTTCGTTCTCGCCATGTTGCTGGTAATACTACGTTGGCAATTGAACATACAATCGAGCATATGGTTAACCACTATTCGGAGGATCTGAATTTGTTGGACTTAGCGGCTATGGCTGGTATTAGTCCAAGCCATTATTCACGTTTGTTCAAGAAGTATTCTGGATACAGCCCCATCGATTACTTAGCCCACCTTCGAATGGATCGTGCGAAGGAATTACTCTCATTATCCGACTATCGACTTAAGGCAATAAGTCAGAGTGTGGGTTATTCCGATGAATTCTACTTCAGCCGATTATTCAAGAAAATTGTGGGTATGTCCCCAACTTCATACGCGAGCAAGCATGCTAATCGAATAAAGCTTGTATCTCACAACAGGTAAGAAATTTGCGCTGCTCATTCAGCCTGCCTCATTCATCGTGTGCCCTTGCGAATGCAGGTAGAGCTGTTCATAATAACCATGCAGCTCTAGCAGCTTTGTATGACTTCCTTCCTCTACGATAGCACCATCCTTCATAACCAGAATCCGATCCGCTTGCATGATCGTTGATAATCGATGTGCAATGATCAAGGATGTTCTACCCTCTGATACAATATGAAGCGCAGCTTGGATCAATTGCTCCGTGTGAGAGTCTAGATTCGCTGTTGCTTCATCTAGAATGAGAATCCTCGGCTGGAACACAATAATTCTCGCGAATGAGATTAATTGGCGCTCGCCTGCAGACAATCCACTCCCTCTCTCCGATAAGCGCGTGTCGTAGCCATCCTTCAATTGCTCTATTAATTGACTTGCCCCAACAAACTCGCAAGCTCGGATAACCTGATCACGTGATATTGATTCGTCGAACATCCTGACATTATCCACAATCGATCCTGAATATAGATAGGGCTCCTGCTGCACAAGCCCGATTAAACGGTGCAGAGTGGACTGTCGAATGTTCCGTATGTCAACACCATCTATCTCCACGCTTCCTCTCTTCACATCATAGAATCTACAGAGTAAGCTGATCAGTGAGCTCTTGCCAGCACCTGTTGTCCCAACAATACCAATCATCTCACCAGGTAGAATATGCAAATCCAGATCATGTATGACTGGCGTACCATCCTGATAAGCAAACTGAATATGGTTAAAATCGATATGACCTTCAACCTCATCCAGATTAATATCAATAGGCTTCTTAACATCCTCGACCTCTGGATTAATCGAGAATATACTCCAAATTCGCTGAATGGACACCGTGGCGGACTGCAGCATATTCCATTGCTGTGTGATCGTATTGATGGGCTGGAAGAACATCCGAATATAAGTAATGAACACGAACAGCACTCCGAAAGACATGTTCTGATTCAATACCAGGTAACCACCAAGCCATACCACAAAGGCAATAGCTAGGTTGCCTAGAATATCGAAGGAACGGTTAAATAATACATTCGTACGAATTTCCCTTAGATTAGCTCGGAGATAGTTTTTATTACGATCTGTAAATTGTGATTGCTGCTCCTTCTCTTGATGGAACGCTTGAATAAGATTCATGCCTGCCAAATTCTCAGCAACAAAGGATATCAGACGAGACAAACTTATACGTGCAATCTGATATGTCTTACGCATATATGAGCGAAAGGCAATAGCGATGAGAAATATGATTGGTAATAAAATTAGGCAATACAGGGTGAGTGTTACATCTAATTGAAACATCAGTAAAATAATGAATATTAATGTTAAGCCATCTCTTAGTAAGCTGAGTAACACTTGAGTGAGAAATTGATTGATCGCTTCTGTATCACTCGATACATGGGTAATTAAGCTGCCACTAGGAACACGGTCGAAGTAAGACATCGATTGCTTGGAGATATGTAAGAACAAGTCCTTACGAATACGTCCAACAATACTCTGACCGGCTTTCTGAAGCAGATTATTCTGTAAGTAAGAGAAGATTAAATTTGTTACTGATAGAACGAAGTAAACTATACAAATTAATAGTAATATGCTCAGATTGGTATTGCCGATCTCCAGATAATCATCAATGACAATCTTAAACAGATAGGGCTGCAGTAGCTCCGCACTCACAGCTAAGAATATACAGACGAATAAGAGAAGGAATGTTCTCCGATGAGGCTTTACATAGGGTAATAGTGCACTAAAGGCTGACGTGTACTTCACTCTTCCACTTGAGCCTGGGTCCTTCTCCATGGAGCTATCCATGCTCTGATCATTAATCTTCGACATGTGGATTCCCCTCCTCCTGTATCGAATGAAGCATCGCATAAATACCCTTCTGATCGAGGAGCTCTTGATGTGTGCCCCTCTGAACAATGCGACCCTTATCCAAGACAATAATCAGATCCGCATATTTCAACGCACTAATTCGATGTGCAATAATAATGGTCGTTTTATTCTTACGTCCTAACCGAAGCTCGGCAATGATATCATTCTCTGTAACTGAATCAACCGCACTTACACTATCATCTAGGATCATAATAGGAGCGTTCTTAATGATACCTCGAGCTAAGCTTGTTCGCTGTCTCTGGCCCCCGGATAACGTAACTCCCCGTTCCCCCAGCTTCGTATCGAATTGTTCAGGAAGCTCGGCGATATTACTGTATATCTGTGCTTGTTTGGCCGCCCTCTCCACATATTCAAAGGCAGTATTACGTTGGAAGAATGCAATATTATCCCTAATGGACGTGCTGAACAGGAAGCCTTCCTGTGGAACATAAGCGATCTGCTCCCTAAGACTCTCTAATGTCATCTCTCGTATATCTGTTTCGCCTACCCACACAGTACCTTCAGGCGGTTCATAGATGCGCAGCAGGAGCTTCATCAGCGTTGTTTTGCCACTACCCGTTCTACCGATAATTCCCACGATTGTTCCAGGCTCAATATCTAGATCAATATCATGTAATGCCTCCTGCGTAGCGTCAGGGTACGAGAAGGATAAGTGATTAATTCGAATACTGGTATTATGCAGGTCTATTGCTTGAGCAGAATCAATCTCCTGAATCTCAGATCTCATACCAAGTAGATCATTAAGCCGTTCTAAAGATGCGCGGGACCTCTGCATCGTATTAATTACATTACCGATCTGCTGTAACGGGTTTACCATCATGCGAATATAGAAGCATAGAGCAACAAACTCACCAAGTGTAATATGGTTCTCAATCGTCAAGTATCCGCCCAACCCAATTGTCACCATAAGAGATAGCGCACCCAAGAAAGGGATGAGCGCTTGGAATAGGGATGATACACGTACGAGCCTTAGCTGATTATCTCTCAAGGTATCGACGGTATTACCGAATCTATCATTCATAATCGGCTCAACGGCGAACTTCTTCGTTACCCGAATGCCACCGAATTGCTCCTCTGCCGATTCTGTCATTCGAGCGAGGGATTGCTGAACCGTCAATGAGCGCTTGCGAATAACCGGGCCAAATCGAACGACAATCCAAGGAATAATTAGCATCGGGATCACACACACCACGATCAGATAAGAAGGAATTGAGGTAGTAAACAGCATGAAGAATATTGCCGACAATAGTAACATCAATGCATTCACAGATTGATTTACACCCATAGATATGGATTCTCTGACTGTGGTTACATCATTCATTACAAAGCTAAGCAGCTTACCGACCCCATTCTTCGAGTAGAAGCTTTCACTTAGGGTAGTGAAATGATCGAATAATCGCTTGCGAGTAAAAAATTCGAATATCCGCCCAACATACATAATATGAAATTGTCCGATACCGGCTAAGATAGCAAAAGTCACGCCTACCCCCATCAAGAGTAAGCTGTAATCCACAACCATCGGCTTCGTTAATTCACCTATCTTTAACTGATCAGTAAAATTTCCTAGGATTTTGGGATAGTACGCTTGCACAATATTAGCAACAGTAATGAAGAGAATGCCCGATGTATAGATGTACCATTTTGCTTTAATGAATTGAACCAACAAATGGGTAGACTTCAGAAAATTCACATCCTAATTCGCATGGCCTGCATACTCAATCGAATATCCGCCAATTATTATGCACTTCTGTACTACAGACTACCACGATCACACCTTCTTAACCATGGATTTATCCGCTACAAAGGATGGATTATCTTGCTCTCTTGGTTAGGTCAATCTATTCATTAATTTCTTTCTCCAGCCTTCAGATAGCTCCTTTACCGCTAATATAGCTTGAACCTTCTCTTTCCAATTGGTGTTGGTTTCATTGTTCATGAATGCCTCACTTACATCGGCAACACGAATTCCAAGGGGATTTCGTCGAAGTATATGAATGTCTGATTCCGTCGAAACCATGCCAGATTGAAGCACACGTACATAATATCCTGTAAATCCATGATTTAGAACTAATTGAGGAATTTCTGGAGCTTGATGTCGAATAGACAGCTTATAGCAAGGATATCTAGGCTGGCTCACCTGAACGATAGCCTCTCCCCACTCGAATGTATCCCCAATGTTCACATCGAGCTCGGTTAGTCCAGCAACGGTTACATTCTCAC
>DFXU01000007.1 GCA_002383285.1 Caryophanales bacterium UBA4100 | reverse complement strand
CTTGGGAGGGCAATCGCTGAACAGCTCGCTATGGAGGGCGCTTCTCTAATAATAAGCAGTCGAAGTGAAGAATCTATTCAACAGACTGCGAGTGAGCTAAGAAATCGATACGGAGTAAAGGTTCTGGCACTAGTAGCGGATGTTAGTAATCCCGAACAAATTAAGCATCTGGTTACACAAACGAAGGAGCAATATGGTACTGTAGATGGACTCGTCTGTAATGCTGGTGGACCACCTAGTGGAAGCTTCCTATCCTTGAGCGATGAACAATGGGAGAATGCATTCCAGACGACTCTAATGAGTGTTGTACGATTGATCCGAGGTTATTATCCCTTGATGCAGGACAATGGGGGGCGTATTCTCACCATAGCCTCGTCATCTGTTCGCGTTCCGATTCCAGGATTAATCTTATCGAATGTGTACCGAACTGGTATTTCCGGTCTAATGAAGACATTATCCCAAGAGCTAGCAGCAGATCAAATCCTTGTTAATACCATTTGCCCAGGTCGGATTGCTACAGATCGATTAGCTGAACTTGATCAAGCAAAAGCAGAAAGAGAGCAACGCACCATAGAGGATATTCGCGATGAATTGGAGAAGGATATCCCTCTTGGGAGATATGGGACACCTGCTGAGTTTGCATCGTTAGCGGCATTCTTACTATCTGAAGCCAATTCATATATGACAGGATCTGTATTCATGGTAGATGGTGGCATGGTTAAATCATTATAGGAAGGTTGTGAACGAGAGTGGAACAGCACAATGAAGGAACGATTCGAATCTCCGATGATGTAGTTGCAACAATAGCTGGACTAGCAGCACTAGAGACTCCAGGAATAGCGGCAATGTCAGGCGGAATTTCTGAAGGTCTAGCTAAACGAATTAGTGGGAAAAATGTACATAAGGGAGTTTCAGTTGAAGTTGGTACGGAGGAGGCCGCCGTTGATCTACGTATTATTGTGGAATACGGGAGTAAGATCCATCAGGTATGCCGTATGCTTCAAGAGAATGTAAAGGATTCACTTGAAGCAATGACTGGCTTACGAGTAGTAGAGGTTAATGTAAAAGTAGAAGGAGTAGCCTTTAAGGATAAAGAAGAACCTATTCTTGACTCAGCTAAGATAAAGTGAATCATGAGCTTAGTGTATCCGTGAGATTTTTATTCTTCTCAATCTTACTATTCTCACGCGATATACTAAGCAATATACCAACAGCAAACATTGTGGATAATAATGAAGTTCCTCCATAACTGATAAACGGTAGGGTAACTCCAGTAATTGGAATTGCCCCAATCACCCCTCCAATATTGATCAATACTTGTATACTGATCATGCCAACAATGCCTATACCAACAAGCGTCCCTGTAATATCATTACAGCGTAATGCAACCAATAGGCCTCTCCATATGAACAATAAATATATGAATAAGAATACAGCCGCGCCAATAAAGCCAAGCTCTTCTCCTATTATGGCGAAGATGAAATCATTATGGGCAAAGGGAAGATAGTGCAGCTTTTGGATGCTCTGACCGAAGCCAGCACCTGTAAGTCCACCATGTCCGAGGGCATACCAGGATTGAATAAGCTGATGTCCAGAGAAGAGTGGATCCTCCCATGGGTTCATATATGAAGTCAGCCTTCGTAGTCGATAGCTTGGCTTATTCGTAAGCTCTGCAGTCCAGAGCTCAATAAGTATTGCCGCAATGAATATACTTGTTGCAATACCTAATAGCCACAATATATGTTTTTTCCTTGCACCACCTACAATGATGACCAATAGCGCTGTGACCATCAGGATCACTGTAGAACCAAAATCAGGTTGGAGCATAATTAATAAACAAACTATACCCACCATAATGAGCAAGGGCATAAGTCCTGTCTTAAAATCCTTAAGCTTCTCACCCTTCCTGCCAATCATGACAGAAAGGTAGAGGATGATCCCAATCTTAGCAAACTCCGTGGGCTGTCCTCCGAAGGGACCCAAGTCGAACCAGCTTTTTGCACCATTACGTACCTCGCCGATTAATAATACTAAGATTAGAAGCGATAGGACGAACAAAAAGAAAGGGATGAAGAGCTTCTTGATCTTGTGATAAGAGGTATTCATCGTTAAGAACATAACGAAAGTTCCAATTATCGCCCAGAGCGTCTGTCGTTTCGTATAAGATAGTGGATCATCTTGAAAGGTAATGCTGTAGCTAGCGCTAAAAACCATTACTAGACCGAACCCAATCAGTGCAATAGTAAGAGATAACAGAAAAAAATCTGGTGTTCCTCTTTGTGGGGGATTCATGGATGAACCACGGTTCCTTAAATTTATTTTTTTAATTTAATTTAGTCTTTAGATCGACTAATTTCTGAATTGCTGCTTTCATGATATGCTCTGGAATAGGTGAAGCATAGTCTAAGCCATGAGGGAAGGTAGCGCGTCCGATATAAGAATCTTCAATATTAAGAACAGCATATGGATCTTCTAGTTTTCCTTCAACCGCTCTTGTGCTGATTCGAAGGAAATATTCTTCTCCTTGCTGCTTGTCTTCGAATTTGCAATCATAAGTAGCTCTGTAGTTCTCCCACTGCCAGCGTATGAAGCCTAATCCTGCAGCTACATCATCTAGATGGCCTAATTCACTCTTTACACCGTTCAAGCCAGTATTCTCAATAATCATGGATTTTCGTCCCCATTCAACTAATTTTGTGAAGTGTGTGCTTCATCACTCTATTCTTTCATGATAGTATGTTTGCAAGGGATGTGCAAGCGATTTGAACTGGATTTCGACTAGTGTTTGCTGTATTGTAAAAATTACGAATGTCTAAACAATTAGAAGGAGACTTATCCATATGAGAAGTCGGATAAATGATATGCATCTCTATTATGCAGATATGGTCCGTTGGAGACGGCACTTACATGAAAATCCAGAGCTAAGCTATCATGAGCTCCAAACCTCATCATTTATCCAATCGATGCTAGAGAACTGGGGTATTGAATTGGTTAGTGGCGCACCGGGTAACTCAGTTATAGGACGAATAATAAGTGAGCGACCTGGACCAACAGTCGCTATACGAGCAGATATAGACGCTTTACCTATCCAGGATCAGAAGGAATGCACTTATGCTTCTAAGGTGTCTGGGATTATGCATGCCTGTGGACATGATGCACATACCGCTACATTGCTTGAGCTCGCACATTGGTTTACAGATCATTCTGATGAATGGTCTGGTCAGATTCTATTCATTTTTCAACAAGCCGAAGAGGTTTGTCCGGGAGGTGCTGCTGGAATTGTTAGCTCAGGTTTGTTAGATAAAGTGGATGTTATCTATGGTGTTCATCTTTGGACACCTTTCCCAGTAGGGCATGTTTATGGAGCAGCAGGTCCGGTCATGGCAGCAGCTGATGAGTTTGAGATCATAATTACTGGCAGAGGGGGACATGGCGGGCTTCCTCACACAGCAATAGATAGTGTACTTATTGGATCACATATGGTGGTCAATATACAATCCATTGTAAGTAGAGCTGTTAATCCAATCGAGCCTTGTGTAATATCTGTAGGTATGATGCAAGCGGGTACAGCCTTTAATATTATCGCTGATCAATGCCGAATGAAGGGGACCGTTCGAACCTTTAATGAGGAAGTTAGACTCGATGTTAGGGCCCGATTATCACATATCGTGAACGAGACTGCCGCCATGTTCGAAGCACAAGCTACTATAGATTATAAGGAAGGGTATCCTTCGGTTGTTAATGATGTTAATGAAGCAAGACGCTTTAGCCAGACAGCAAATTCGGCGTTCGGTGCAGATCAGGTTCATGAAGCGCCATTAATAATGGCTGCTGAAGACTTCGCTTATTACTTGCAGAAATTGCCTGGCTGTTACATGTTCGTTGGTGCTGGTAACGAGGATAGAGGGATTGTCTATCCCCATCATCATCCGAAATTCGACATTGATGAGAGAGCAATGCAGCAAGCAGCGGAATTATTAGCCAATATGGCATTGGACTATATCGAGAAGTTCGACATTTGAATTTTACATGTAAAGCTACTGACGATGTATGGAAGAGCCTTCTTTGGGATAATCTATTCTCAAACCAATTTCTTATTCTCAGGAGGTCCATACAATGAAAAAGCTTCAGGATATTATGACAAAGGATTGTGTAACCATAACTAAGCAAGATAACATCTATGAGATTGCAGTAAAAATGAAGGAGCATGACATTGGCTTTATACCTATCTTGGATGGCAAAAAATTAATCGGTGTTGTTACCGACCGGGATCTTGTGCTTCGTGGCTATGCCGATAAACGTTCGGGATCGGGTAGTGTCGAAGAGGTTATGAGCAATCAACCAATAATTGCAACACCAGAAACAACGGTTGATGAAGCAGCACGAATTATGGCGAATAAGCAAATTCGTCGTCTACCGGTCGTGCAGAATGGCGAATTAGTCGGTGTTGTTGCGATCGGCGATTTAGCTGTCCATAAATTCTCGGAGGAGGAAGCAGGACAAGCATTAAGTGAAATATCCGAGAAGCATCGCGAAACCGTAGGTTCAACAAGCTAATCATCACGATAGAATGAGGATTACCTTAATTGGTAATCCTATTTTTTATATTCGATATATTACAGGGGGGTTTAGTGATCGAGATATCCAATCGACCTATTATTGTCCAGAACGACTTCACTGTACTACTAGAGACGGATCATCCGGAAATTGAACTCATTAGCGATTCATTAAGTAAATTTGCACAATTGATGAAGAGTCCAGATCATCTACATACGTATCGAATTACTTCAATCTCTCTATGGCAAGCGGCTGCGGCTGAGATGGATGCAGAAGGGATTATTGCCATATTAAATAAATATGGGAAATTTAAATTACCCGCATCCGTTCACGAATACATCATACGAATGATGTCTCGTTATGGCAGTCTAAGGTTAGAGCAAGGTGAGCCATACCTGCATTTGATTGCTTCAGATTGGCAGATCATTCGAGAAGTTATGCAGATAGCAATGATTAAGGCATATCTCCGCGGTCAGGTAGATGCGTTAACCCTAGCAGTTGATCCTATACATCGAGGAGATATTAAACGGGAGCTATTAAGGGCGGGTTTCCCAATTATAGATGTTGTAGGGTATTTAGAAGGGGAGTCACTTCCCTCAAGAATAAATCAGTCGAGTGAAGAAGATATACAACGTTTAAGACTTAGGGATTATCAGCAGGAGGCGGTTGATCAATTTTACCAGCGAGGTAGTACTCAAGGTGGAAGCGGTGTTATTGTTCTTCCCTGTGGATCAGGAAAAACGTTAGTCGGAATAGCTGCTATTGTAAGAATGAACTGTGCAACTCTTATTCTTACGAGTAATGTTACATCGGTAAAGCAATGGAAGAGGGAGCTGTTGGAATGGACAGACATGGATGCTGAATGGATTGGTGAATATACAGGCTCAACGAAGGAAGTTAAGCCAATTACTATGGCTACCTATCAAATCTTAACTTATCGTAAGGATAAGTCTGGTCCATTAATTCATATGGGATTATTCAATGAAAGAAAGTGGGGACTCATTATTTATGATGAGGTCCATCTATTGCCTGCACCTGTATTTCGCATGACAGCCACGATACAGGCAACTCGGAGATTAGGTTTAACCGCAACACTGATAAGAGAGGACGGTCAGGAAGAGGATGTGTTCTCTCTAATTGGACCAAAGAGATATGAACAGAGATGGAAGACGTTAGAATATTCAGGTTGGATTGCAAGTGCCGAATGTGTTGAAGTCATAGTTCCTATGCATACGAAAGTTCGACAGCACTATATGCAAGCAACTCGTTCAGCCAAGCATAGAATCGCAGGAGAGAATCCCGAGAAAATTCAGATTGTGCAGCAGCTGATTGCCAACCATACCGGCAGTCAGATTATTGTTATCGGACAATATATTAAGCAATTGCAGCTTATTGCAGAAAAACTAAAAGCACCATTAATAACGGGTAAGGTTGGCCATAGAGAACGAGAGCTGATCTTTCAACAATTTATCAATGGTGAGATCAACGTATTAGTCGTATCTAAGGTAGCCAATTTCGCAATCGATCTTCCCGAAGCGAATGTGGCACTTCAGATCTCAGGAAGCTTTGGTTCAAGACAAGAGGAAGCGCAGCGACTAGGAAGAATTCTCAGACCCAAGAAATCAGATAATCATGCATTCTTCTATACACTTGTATCGGAAGGAAGCTGTGAGGTGGAATTTGCTCGTCATCGCCAGCTTTTTCTAGTGGAGCAAGGCTACACATATCGCCATCTACAAGTGAATCAAACAGCTAAGAAGGTTCAAATATAATGAATGATAAAGTTAATATGGTGAATAATTTAGAATATAAAGTATTGGTCGTAATTGTGCATAGCTTCGGTGCATCTTTATTTGATATTCAATCATTTCTTGAATTGGAGATCAAAGATGTATATGCAAAATCGGAGAAAAAGCTCGCGTTGCTAAAACTGTGTGAGAAGAAGATGGTGCTTAGATTACGTAAGGTTGCGGGTGAAATCACATACTGTGTACCGTTTAAAATTTATATTGATCATATGACAGGCTTTTCTAAGGCTAATCTTCCACAATTAACGCCTCTAGAACACGTAGAGGAGAGTAGTGAATTAGTTCAACAGGATCTTGTTATGGACTTAATAATATTGTTGGGATGGATTGCACGAGAACAGCCGAAGCTTAACAAGAAGGGACAGATCGATAAGAAGCTGATTGAATTGATTCTACAGCATGTTCATCTAACACCGGATTGTCTTAAGGAGCTTGTGAGTCAGGAGGCAACGAAGCATTCTTATCCAATATCGCTAAGTATACTACTTGATCTTGGTATGAGATTAGGTGTTATCCATATGGCGGAGGGACAGCTTAGAATGAATAGTGAACAGGTAACTCATTGGCTTAAGCTGGCACCTATCGAGATGAGATTAAAATTGTATAATCTATGGTTTATCGTTCATTATCCAGAACAGCTGGAGCTTCGACAGCTTTTAATCTCACTCCCACTTCTTCCTTACTCTCAATGGTTCTCGGTTGAAGACTTGTTCGAATGGATACAGAGTAATTTACATAAAGCGAATATTATGGTTGAGATAGATCAACTTCGATTGGAATCGTTCCTTCTAGCAATTCAAGAGCTGGGCTGGATACAACTTGGGCAGGACACTGAGGGTAAGCAGGCTATTCGTTCACTAATCGGACAGAAATCGGTTAAATATGTGGAGAACAATGCAGATTATTGGTTTGTTCAGCCCGATTATGAAATCGTAGCTCCTAAACAAATCAATTATGATGATCATTATCAATTTAACATGTATACTACATTGCAATCACGCAATTTAATGTGTACTTACCGAATTACAAAGGACAGTATTATTGCTGCATTCGAGCTGGGGTGGACAAAAGAGGATGTGATGAAACACCTTGGAAGCTATGCTAAGTATGGTATTCCGGAATCCATTCAGATCAGCATTATGGAATGGGATCAACAATATAGAGGTATTCAACTAGAAGATGCAATGCTCTTGAGATGTGATACGATTGCCACTGCTGAGCAAATGATGCTAATCCCCGAAATTGAGAATGTACTTAATGAACAGAGTAGAATAGGACCCAAGGTATTCCTAATACCTGAGGAGCATGTGAGCTTCATTCGTGAGAAGATGAATGCATTCGGTTATCGAACGAATACAGTGGACAAGAAACGGTTCAACAATTATGCAACGATTTCTTCTTCTTCAAGAGATGAGCTCAGAAGTGATGAGCTTGAAATAAGCAAAGGCATATTTCATTCCAAAATTCGTTATGATATGTATACTCAGGATGAACAGAACTACACTGTCGAATCCGTGTACCCAGGGTTATCCAAAATCCCAAGCAATTGGCTGTATACATATGCAACATATCACCTATCTACGCGCATAAAGCTTATACAACAAGCTATTGATTGGCAATGTTATGTACTGACAGCGCTATCGGGTGAGAATGTACTACTAGCTCCCAGTTCACTAATTCATGGGGATACAATACCGCAAGTGGAGGCGATGTATTGTGATGAGAAGCTTATAATGGGCATAGATCAATTAGAAACGATACAATTAATTGTGCCAGGTGTACATGATGCTATAAAATACATGTCAACAATTGAGTAAATTCATGATATGATAGAATAAGTTTGGAGAAAGGTGGAGTTATGTAATGAGTGTTATGGAGAAAACTACACTAGACATGGCTGCCGTTCTAATGAATGCCTACCATCTAGGTGATATGATTAATGGTTCCGCTGAAGTAGCGGATTATCTGTATTGGAAAGACCTCTTGGATCAGGATCCTGAGGTAAAGGCTCTAGTTAAGAAGCTGGAGAATAAGAAGGAGCTATTCGAGGAGTGCCAACGATTTGGACATTTCCATCCGAATTATCACAAGGCATTAGACGAAGTTAAAGGGATTGAGCTTGAGCTAGAGAAAATTGAATCCGTAGCGAAGTTCAAGGCATCAGAAGCGAAGCTTGATGAATTGCTCTATGAGATTTCTACAACAATTGCATATTCAGTCTCGGATACGATTAAAGTACCAAGCAATAACCCTCTGCCCAATGAAGGCGGTTGCAGTACGGGTGGTAGCTGTAGTGGTAGTTGTGGATAGGTGCCTGAGCTATGCATTCAAGCTTAAGATACATTCAGGTTGTATCCATCCAACAATTTCACCGTGTCGATTGATTAAATTAGGCTTGTGGTAAGGAAGTAACTTCATCAGTTCACTGTCTCCAAGTAGCTTGAGCTGATGAAGAATTTCCACAACTGCTGGATATAGAGCTCGATCTGCGCCATCAACAATCTTGATAGCAGCTCCGATACCTTGACTAGGGACTGTAAATGCGTACACTCCTTCAGCGCCCATCTTTCCAATTATTCTACCAGAAGTTATGCGTATTAAATCCGTATCGAACCGATCGGTTCCTGCTAGCAGGAATGGTGAGTGTCGAATGGCATTTATAACGATATCGCATGCATACTTACGATCAGTATGAACACAAGCTGGTGGTATTCCTAATCGTGCAAATCCTATTGCCAATTGCTGAATAGACATTCCGAAGACAGGGACCCCACAACCGTCAATTGCTGTCACTAATTGTGAAGTATCCGCATTACACATAGAGGCCACCGTTGAGGCAATTCTCTTCTGGACCGGGTGTTGAGATTGCTGATATCCAGAAGCACTAATGCCCAACATACTGCTTAATACAAGCATACCCGCATGCTTACCTGAACAATTATCACGGATATCACAATATAAATCAGCAGTGCTCATACCTATTTTATTCAATATAGATGTTACACATTCAACATGCTCACGTTCACCATTGTGGGAAGCGCAGATTACAGTAATTTCCGATTGGGTCAGATTGTGTTGTTGGATTGCTCCAGCCTCAATTATTGCAATTGCCTGTATGGGCTTAACAGTTGAACGGGCATACGTTAGATATCGAGGATTTCCTGAATGTGCAATAATGGATCCATCTGAATCTGTAACAACTGCATGTACGAGATGAATGCTTTCAGTTAGCTCACCGCGAATACAACGAACGGTGAATAGGTCTTGGGACATAAGTTCAATCACTCCCTAAAGTTTATAGTACAATACCATATAATATGTGAATACATTAGAAAGGGAGTCTGAAGAATGCATGAGAGAATTGGAGCTATAGTATGGGTTAGTGATATTAAATCAGCTCGTGGTTTAGAGAAATTTGGTTCAGTTCATTATATCTCCAAACGGATGAAATATGTAGTGATGTATATGGATGCGGCTCAATACGAGGCAACAGCTATTCAACTGTCGAAATTCCCCTATGTGAAAGCAGTTGAGCGGTCTTACCGTACAGAAATAAGAACAGAATACAGCTCTAGTATGCCTGACAAGGCAAAATCCTACACCTACTGATTATTTGTGAAAATGTCCAATTGGATATTTTCGTGAAATGAAGTAAACTAGGAATAAGAGCTCATAAAATAGGCTTTAGGTCCCATTCAGAAGGGAGTTTTAGTATTGAAGGATCGAGTTATGGACCGTTGGAGTACATACGAACCTTTTCATGTCACCCTAGGGGATAAGAAAGTAGCCGATATCGTAATAACGAATCATGCACTTACGCGCTGGAACGACAGAATTGTCCACGGTGATGAGTCTATTGGAGATATATGTGAATATTTGTGGAATCAGCTTAAGCTGGAGCAAATAAAGTCTTACTATAGGAATGAGCAGGATGTCTATCTTGTTGAGGACGATTTAGTAATGGTCGCTGAGTTTGGCAATCTAGATCAGACAGATCTTGTTGGAAACCAGTTACATAAGATGATCATAGTAACCTTCTTAGGGCGAATGAGTGAAACGATGGAGCTGCGCGACCTTAAATCTTACTACTCTTGGCTACGACACTCCCGGAGAATGACGCTCATTAAGAATAGTCGTAAGCGCAGGTAATTAATTGGACGAATGTAATCAGCATTCAGCATATAGCTGCATGCTTGTTTTTTGTGGAATGGATCTTTAATATGGTTGACATATACAAATAAGGGTGGGTTTCTACTAATGGATATGATAAATTATGTAGACTTACATACACACACTACTGCATCAGATGGGGTGTGCACGCCAGCACACAATGTCCGTCTCGCGCTCCAAGCTGGTCTTGTCGCTGTTGCAATTACGGACCATGATACGGTCTCAGGCATTGATGAGGCACGTCAAGAGGGAGAGCGTATTGGTATAGAAGTTGTGCCTGGTGTTGAGATCAGCACTGTAGAACGTGGTGTTGACGTTCATATCCTTGGTTATTACATGGACGATAAAAGCTCTATATTCAATGAACGTCTAGCTCAGCTTCGTAGTACACGTAATATTCGCAATGATCTCATACTTAGTCGTCTAAGTGAGTTAGGTATTGGCATAACAATGAATGAGGTGCACGATCACCTCACTAAGCAGAAGAGTGTCGATCAGACATTGGGTAGACCACATATTGCTGATGTACTCGTAGCAAGAGGGTTTGTGCATACAGTTGCGGAGGCTTTTGAATTGTACCTGGGTAAGGGAGGGGCGGCCTATGTTAATCCGCCGCGTATTGGTCCTAAAGAAGCAATTGAATGGATTAGAGAGGCTGGAGGTAAAGCGGTTTTAGCCCATCCAGGCTTGTACAACAATGAGGATATTGTATTAGATATTATCCAGTACGGTATTGATGGGATCGAAGCTTATCATTCTGACCATAACGAAGAGCAGCAGCAGCATTACTATGAATTGGCCACTCGTCATGGATTAATTGTAACCGCTGGCTCTGATTTCCACGGTACTAAAGCGGGAGTGACCTTTCATGGAGCAATTGGCTCGAGGCGAATAGATGCACGTATTCTAGAATTATTGAAGGAGTGAGTTAATGACTATCCGAAAAGCGATCATTCCAGCAGCTGGTCTAGGAACACGGTTCTTACCTGCAACAAAAGCGCAGCCTAAAGAAATGCTGCCTATTGTAGATAAACCTGCAATCCAATATATCGTTGAGGAAGCAATAGCTTCAGGTGTTGAGGATATTATTATTGTTACCGGACGTAATAAAAGAGCGATTGAGGATCACTTCGATCGATCTGTCGAGCTAGAGATGATGCTTGCTGAAAAAGAGAAGCAAGAGCTGCTAAGTCTTGTTGTGGATATCGGCAGAATGGCTGACATACACTATATTCGTCAGAAGGAGCCTCTTGGATTAGGGCATGCAGTACTGTGTGCTAGGAAGTTTATTGGCAACGAGCCCTTTGCTGTATTACTTGGGGATGACATCATGCAGTCCGAGCCACCATGCCTAGCTCAGATGATTCGGTTGTATGAACAATCACGTGCACCTATTGTAGCGGTATCCCAGGTTCCTTATGACGATGTAAGTAAATACGGGATCATCTCTCCAGTAATAGGCTCTGTCGATAATCCGGTGTCAGGTGAGATTATTAGAATAGCCGATTTGGTTGAGAAGCCTGCACGAGAGGAAGCACCCTCGAATCTTGCAATTATTGGACGCTACATATTAGACCCTTCTGTATTCGACATCTTAGAGAAGAGTACGCCGAGTCGTAGTGGAGAAATCCAGCTGACCGATGCGTTGAGAGAATTAAATGTAAACCATCCTATGCTTGCATTTCTCTATAGTGGCAAAAGGTACGACGTAGGAGATAAGTTTGGATTTATTCAGGCTACTGTCGAGCTTGCCTTGCAGAAGGAAGAGCTAGAAGCAGATCTTAAAGCATATTTAACGTCACTGGTACAAAGCTGGAAGCGAGAGTAATGCTGATCTATCTCCTGCAATTAATCGAGCCTGCCTAATACTTTATTTGCTTCAAGCTTAATTTTTGTATCGTCATATAGACGATGAATGAAGTGAATTGCCTTCTCGGGATGTTCAGAATTCACGCTTACTGCAGCAATTAATGGTTTTCCATAGAATTTGAGCATGCCCGGGAGAGAGCCGTTGCTTAAATCAACACCATAGGAATCCCATTCATCAATCTTGCGAAGATAGCCAAGGCGTAAGAGCTTAATGAATTGATCACGGTCTAGAATATATAAATCGGGATTTTCAGTAAGCAATGCCAGTAAGCTGTTATGTTTCATTGTTTGGTGCGTACTCTCTATGTGCTTCCATTCTGGCAACAGGGGGAGCAATTGCTGTTCTAATGAATGTTCTGAAGAGTAATCTTGATTTAACATATCATCAACGGCCACCATTATAGATAAATCTGGTACGGGTAGATTAGCTGACACACTCTGCTCTTGTTTCAAATGTCTATAACCGGTCACAAAAAACATAGTGAACAAGAGCAGCACTATGCACCCCACAAGTTGGAATTTATTATAGTACAAGAAGTGGTCGACTTTCTCTGCTGCTTGCGAAAATCTCTTATATTTTCCATAGTGCTTTACGCGGTATTCTTCGATTAATTTATTGATCTCCGTATTAAGAATGAATCGATAAGCTTGATTAACGCTCTTTAGTTGGATTTCATCTAACATCGACAGGGTGCCGCTCATTTCCTTAGCATGTAATCTGCGTACAACATTCAGATATCGTTTTTCTACCTGTTGTCGGCTCGCATTAATAGATAAACCTAAATCCTCATATGCTTTTTCATCCTGAATCATGATTATCACCTCGCCTTATGTTTCCTCTTCACCCACTATTTTACTCATATCATGTTTTGGCACCGCATAGTTTCTCGTCATTATCCACACGATAATCTGTAGTGATTTTCGTTGGAGGTGGCAAGGGATGGGCAAAGAAGCGGGTACAGTTAAGAAAATTAGCTGGTGGCAGTTAACTCTTCTAGGGCTAGGATTTACATCAGGAACAGGCTTTTTTCTAGGTTCAGCTATTGCGATCGAGAGAAGCGGCTTCTCTGTGCTGATCTTATTCTTAATGGCCGGGATCATCACCTATTTTGTATTTGATGCACTGGCTAGAATGATAGTTCAGCATGCAGAGAAGGGCTCATTCCGGGCATATTCTAAGAATGCTTATGGGCGTTGGGCAGGTTTTAGCCATGGTTGGATGTATTGGACCTCGGAGATGCTCATTCTAGGTAGCCAGCTTACAGCATTGGGTCTGTTCACCAAATATTGGTTTGAACATACACCGCTGTGGATATTTGCTTCGGGATATGCCATTCTTGGGGTTATTATCGTCATGCTTGGAACGAAGGGTTTCGAGAAGACGGAGAATGTACTAGCGGTTGTTAAGATTGCTGCTATTGTTATGTTTATCATCTTAGCCTGTTTAGTTATCCCAGGTGTTCTTGGTAAAGAAAATGCACATATGCACGATCCAGAGCGAATGAAAGACTTCTTTACACACGGATTTATGGGGATGTGGACCGCACTGCTGTATGTGTTCTTTGCATTCGCAGGTATAGAGGTTATGGGCTTGATGGCAACTGATTTAAAGGAGGCGAAGGATGCACCTAAGTCAGGTAAAGTGATGATTTCCATTATAACGATTTTATTCATTCTCGCCATCGGATTGGCTATGCTGCTAGCTCCACTAGATTCATTCAATCCTGATGAGAGTCCATTCATAACTGCCCTGAAGGATCTTAAATTTACGGTTGTTGTTCACATATTTAATGGTATTCTTATTGTTGCTGGATTCTCAAGCTTAGTTGCATCGTTGTACTCCGTTACTCGAATTATGTTTACAATAGCCCAAGATGGAGATGCTCCAAGAATACTTTCGAAGAAGAGTAAACGAAATTTGCCCTATACTTCTTTAGTATTAACGGTATGCGGAATGATCTTATCAATCGTTATTGCGCTGCTGCTTCCAGACAAGGTATATGAATACATAACAACTGCGGGTGGCCTCATGCTGCTCTATACATGGTTATTTGTTGTATTCTCAGCACGAAAGCTGCTTAAGCTTTCTGCATGGGGGCAGATTAAATCCTTCTCAGCCATTGCTGTAATCCTGATTGCAGCGTGTGGCACTTTATTCGATAAGACGAATCGACCAGGATTCTTCGCAAGTCTAATCATCATCAGTATTATCGCTGGAGTTACCTTGATTATGAGGAAGCATTGGAAGAAGGCAGACCAGGGGGCATCATAGGAATAATATGTGGAATGCTTGATAGCCAAAGTATAGTCCGAATCCAATCAATGATACACCAGCTAATCGAGAAATTAACATAAGGATATGATCATTCAGTAATTTGCTGGATAGACTGGCGACAGTTGCCATTGTTATATCCCACATCAATAACCCAATAAAAATCCCAGAGCTATAAATAAGTAAATCCCATGCTCCATAGGTTTCAGCAGTCTTCGCAAGTATAGACCCGTAAATACCAAGCCAGAATAGGATGCTTAATGGATTGGATAAGGTCATGAAGAATCCTGAAGTGAATGATTTTAGGGAGGATTCATCATTTGATTTAGTGGATCGAGACAGAATGTTATTCGTTTTATTCAAGCTTTCTATTCCACTATATAAGAGAATAAAGCTCCCGAATAACCATAGGAATGTCTTGACGAAGGGTGAGCCTAAGATATGTGCTGAACCAAAGTAGATAAGCAGCATAAATACAGCATCGGCAGCCATTGCGCCTAATCCGATTAACCATGCGGGCCAAAAGCCAGCTTTGATTCCCTTATCCAGCTGTGCGGCATTCACTGGACCAATAGGAGCTGCTAATGACAATCCTAACAAGATATAGCTGAGAAATACGTTCAATCGATGGCACCCCCTCAGTAGACTACTTGTACATCTTATTGGGATAGGCCCAATCGTAGAACAGTTAAAAAAATGTCGCAACAAAAAAGCTGCAGGCAATTGACCGAATTGATCACCTGTAGCTTTTTTTCCAACATATATTTGTTGCCATATCATTCGCTCACAGGTCTACTTCTGCTCCTGCTTTAATTGCTTAATACGCTGCTCATCCGGTGTGACAAACAGGGTTTTTTGTCGGTCATAGATCACATAGCCTGGTTTAGCACCGTTTGGCTTGCGAACGTGACGTATCTGCGTGTAATCCACAGGCACCTGACTTGATTCCTTAGCCTGACTGTAATACGCAGATAACATTGCAGCCTCAAGCNNACTGGGTGCTCCGAATGACTACGTGAGAGCCCGGAATATCCTTGGTATGGAGCCAAGTATCTGAAGATTGAGCTAACTTATTCGTAACATACTCATTCTGTATATTGTTCTTTCCCACATAAATCGGGATACCTTCGGAAGAGGTGAAGCATGTGAGTGTTGGTTTATCGTTTTTCTTCTTCTTCTTCTTAAGTTGTTTCCCGCGATGGCGAAGATAACCTTGCTCCACTAGCTCCTCACGAATTTCTCCGATATCTGCCATAGTCGCTATTCCTAGCTGTTGAAGCAGGGTATCCATATATACGATTTCCAGGCGTGTAGCCATTAATTGCTCCTCAACGGTTACAATACTGTTCTTCATCTTACTATACTTCTTGAAGTAACGCTGTGCATTGTCAGACGGTGAGAGCTGTGGGTCCAATGGGATCATGATCATTGCTTGATTCTCATCATAATAATTGAGCACTTCAATCTGTTTGTCACCTCGCTGAATGAGATGCATAGAGGCGGTCAATAGTTCTCCTAAGATTCGATATCGATCTGCATCCTTGGCATCATCAATCGTATCCTGCAGCTTTTCTAGCTTTGATATATTCTTGGCCTTATTATTCTGTATAAGCTTCCATAGATCAGTTACTCTCTGCTTGACGGTATCACGCTCTGCTTTATTCCCATAGAATGCCTCTAAACATTCGCTGATCGTCGAATAGATAACAACGGTACCAGTCAAGTGACTAAGCTCAGTAATTGAAAAACTTGATTTCCCCGAGGGAAGCGTCACGATATTCGGAATAACGGTATTATTCATAATCTGACTCATAAGCTCTGCAAAATGATTCCCTAGTGCTCTAAGCACTACTGATTCGTCGGTATCTATGAGCTTCTGCTGAGATTGCTCTAGCGTGATAGTGCATCGATGGACGAGCTCCCTTGCAATTAATGGACTTATCCCCGTATAGCCATTCACGATGGCTTGTAACCAGAATTGAGCATCCTTAATAACTGGCGATAATTCCAGCTGGGGTTGCCGGTCATCTGAATTCATAAGCTCTTCCAGATTTCCTTGTTTCTCAAGATCTGGACTAGTCTGTTGATTCAAACGCTTGGACATATCTAGGATGAATTGCTCCTTGCTAGTTAGCAGCGGGTCGCCCTTTAACTGATCAGGCGGGTCCACATAACGACTTCCTGGCATGACGATCCGATGAGAGCTAATAGCTGGAGTAACGTGCTGAATACCATCTAGAATGGTCTGCGTTATTGGATCTAGGAGGATAATATTACTATGGCGCCCCATAAGCTCAATGACGATTACCTTAGCTCGGATATCACCAAGCTCATCTCGGTGATTAATGAGGATATGGATTATTCGTTCAGATCCAATCTGTTCAATACGATCTATCGTTCCGTTCTCACAATGCTTACGCAGGAGCATACAGAACATTGGAGCTTCCATTGGATTGATGAATGAATGCTCCGATAGATGCAGCCGTGGATAAGTAGGGTTCGCTGAGAGCAATAACCTACCGTTCTGCCCTTGATAACGGATATTGAGAATGACATCGTAGGGGGACGGTTGGTGAATCTTATTTATTTTGGCTCCGGAGAGCAGTTGAAGTTGTTCGACTAATGCATGTGTGACTAGACCATCTAATGCCATAATTGAATGCTCCTAACTTCTATTAATAACGCCTCTACTATCATGCCATACTTTATAGCAAAACTTAAGGGCTTCATGGGATATTTTTCAGCTTGTCTGAATACATATCAACGTAAACGTACAAGTTCTGATGTAAGTGGTAAGGGCAGTGGAATTTCTCAAAATGGAGGAGATACGCGTATGAGCGCCAAAGAATGGTATCAGAATGATGTAAATTCCGTCTGTGCTCTAGAGCAAACCAGCTTAACAGATGGTCTACAAGAAGACGTCGCACAAGCGCGACTAGCCGAGCAGGGTAAGAATGAATTACAGGAAGCTGAACGTAAATCCGCGATCATGCAATTTTTGAATCAATTCAAAGATTTTATGGTATTGGTGCTTGTAGGGGCTACTCTCATATCCGGGTTGCTTGGTGAATATCTAGATGCAATTACGATCGTGGCCATTATTATTATGAACGCAATTCTAGGATTTGTACAAGAATATCGTGCAGAACGCTCCTTAAGAGCATTGAAGCAATTGACATCTCCTATGGCGAATGTGATCCGGGGTGGTGTAGCACAACATATTCCTGCTAATTTGTTAGTTACAGGTGATGTTGTTTTGTTAGAGAGCGGAGATCGTATACCAGCTGATCTAAGGTTCACAGAAGCAAACAGCTTATATGTGGAGGAATCAGCTTTAACTGGGGAATCTCTACCCGTGAATAAGCACAATCGAGAAATTCAAGCAGAGGGCATTGCACTCGGAGATCAGAAGAATATTGGATTCATGGGTACGATGGTAACTCGAGGAACAGCAAGAGGAATAGTTGTAAGAACAGGAATGGACACGGAGATGGGTAAGATTGCACACCTTATTCAGAGTACGGAATCCGGTGAGACACCTCTCCAGCATCGATTGGAGCAGCTTGGGAAAATTCTCATTGGTGTTGCCATCGCTTTAACTATTGTCGTCGTATTAGCTGGAATAATTCATGGTCAGCCTGCTTATGGGATGTTCCTAGCTGGTGTTAGTCTAGCAGTTGCCGCTATTCCAGAGGGACTACCTGCTATCGTGACCATTGCCCTTGCGATGGGAGTGCAGCGTATGATTAAACGAAGAGCCATTGTAAGAAAGCTGCCTTCTGTTGAAACATTGGGCTGCGCATCCGTTATCTGCTCTGACAAGACGGGAACGCTAACTCAGAATAAGATGACGGTTACTCACATCTGGGTAGATGGCAAGCTGATTGAGGTATCGGGGACAGGGTACGACCCATATGGTGAAATAAAATATGAAGGTAAGCATATAGATCCTAAGAAAAATCTCACCTTGGAGCGATTATTGTCCACAGCGATTTTGTGTAACAATGCAGCACTTACAGAGGAAGAACCGGATACGAATAAGAAGAAAGCATCAAAAACGGTCGTACAGCCGGTATGGACCATAAAAGGGGACCCGACAGAAGGGGCGTTAATGGTTCTGGGGGCTAAAGCTGGAATAACATCAAAATCTATGTCTGCCTTCTATCATCGAGAGGTTGAGTTCCCTTTCGAATCTGAGCGTAAACGGATGTCGGTTGTGGTGAAGCATCAAGGCAGTCGTATGGTATTCGCCAAGGGAGCACCAGATGAACTACTGCATCATTGCTCCCATATTCTATGGGAGGGCAAGGTCATTCCATTAACGAATACACTTCGACAGCGGGCATTATCCGCTAATGAAGGAATGGCGAAGGCTGCACTGCGTGTCATAGGTATGGCCTACCGAGTCTTAAGACCTCATGATGCAGTAAGCGAAGCAATAGATGTGGAGAAGCAGCTTATATTCGTCGGCTTGACGGGTATGATGGATCCTCCAAGGCAAGAAGTACGCTCATCCATTCAGCTATGTCGCAAAGCAGGGATTAAGACGGTGATGATTACCGGAGATCATCAATCAACTGCAGAAGCTATCGCTGAGAAATTAGGTATTATGCAGAAGGGTGGTCTTTCTGTAACAGGTCGTCAGCTTAGCGCGATGTCGGATGAAGAGCTCGATCATATCATTAATGATGTTTATGTGTATGCAAGAGTATCTCCGGAGCATAAGCTTCGCATCGTCAAAGCGCTCAAAGCGAATGGCCATGTTGTTGCTATGACGGGTGATGGTGTGAATGATGCACCGGCAATTAAGGCTGCGGATATCGGAATTGCCATGGGCATAACTGGAACAGATGTCACAAAGGAAGCTTCATCCTTAATTTTAAGCGATGACAATTTCTCTACAATTGTTGCAGCGATAGAAGAGGGCCGTGGTATTTACGAGAACATTCGTAAATTTATTCGCTATTTGCTCGCTTCAAACGTTGGTGAAATTCTAACAATGTTCATTGCCATGTTAATGGGCATGCCATTACCGCTCGTTCCTATTCAAATTCTATGGGTTAACCTTGTGACAGATGGGTTGCCTGCCATGGCGCTTGGTGTCGACCAACCGGAGAAGGACTTAATGCAGCACAGCCCACGATCAGCCAAGGAGAATATATTCGCACGTCGTCTGGGGTGGAAAATCATAAGTCGTGGTGCATTAATCGGACTGTGTACATTAGGTGCCTTCTGGATTAGTCTACAGTACAACCCCTTAGAGGCAGATAATTTGGTTCGTGCTCAGACTATGGCTTTTGCAACTCTTGTTATGGCTCAATATATTCATGTTTTCGATTGTCGCAGCTCACGTTCGATCTTTCATCGCAATCCATTTCAGAACCGTTATCTTGTATTAGCGGTGCTTTCCTCTGTGTTATTGCTCTTAGGTGTTGTTTATGTAGACGCGATGCAGCCCATATTTAAGACCGTCGAGCTAGGAATTAGTGAATGGCTGATCGTCTTGATTGCAGCTGGAATCCCAACCTTCTTCTTTGGGATAGGTAGTCTAATGAAGGGGAAAGGTGGACATTCCGCAGACAAACGTTACTCAGGAAGAAAGTCATACAAGTCAGCCGCATAATTCGACTTTCCATGGCTATGCATCCGTATCGAATTGCGGTATGATATAGGATAGTAGATACTGGCATAGTTGCTGGAGGGGTGAATACTAGCTATGATTTTTACGAAAATGAATGGATTGGGTAATGATTTTATTGTAATAGCAACTGAGGCTAGTTTGCCTGACAATGCGGCAGAGCTTGCTATTCAGTATTGCGATCGGTACTTTGGGATTGGTGCGGATGGTCTTGTGTATATTCTACCTTCCATTAATGCTGATTTTATGATGCGCATTATTAATTCTGATGGTTCTGAATCAGAACAATGTGGAAATGCAATTCGATGTGTGGCCAAATATGTATTCGATAGAAGATTAACAAGTAAGACGGAATTATCGATCGAAACAATCGGAGCAGGTGCTCAGAATGTGCAATTGACGCTTAATAAGACTGGTAAGGTAGCAACTGTACGTGTAGATATGGGACGACCAATTCTAGATGGCTTGAAGGTACCGACCACGGTAGATCAGAATCCAGTTGTTCGATATCCCATTGAAGTGGATGGTCGAACGTTTGAATTTACAGCAGTATCCATGGGTAATCCTCACTGTGTCATCTATGTGGATGATGCAGTGAATATGGATTTGCAGCAATGGGGTCCAAAGCTGGAAAATCATCCGATGTTTCCACGTCGAATTAATGTTGAATTCGCAACAGTGAAATCCCGAGAATTTGTAGATATGCGTGTATGGGAGCGGGGAGCGGGTCCGACCCTAGCTTGTGGTACCGGTGCTTGTGCTACATTAGTCTCATCTGTATTGAATGGTTTAACGGATCGAATTGCTACGATTTCCTTAAAGGGTGGAGACCTCTATATTGAGTGGGATGAGTCTGATGATCATATCTACATGACTGGTCCAGCTACTGAAGTATACACAGGATCATTGCTATGAAACCAGATTTACGCGAGAAATTAAGCAACAGTATACTCGTTGGAGATGGTGCAATGGGTACATACTTGTATCAGATTGGCTTCCCCGTTGGTATTTCCTATGAAGAGCTTAATATATCCCAACCGGAGATTATTGAGAGAGTTCATCGTGAGTACTATGAAGCAGGCGCCCGGTTTATCGAAACTAATACGTATTCCGCTAATCGAGAGCATCTTTCCAAATTTGGGCTAGAGGCTGATGTTGAGCAGATTAATCGTGCTGGCGTCGAGATCGCCCGTCGTGCTGTTGGGAATGATGCATATGTAATTGGATCGGTAGGATCCATTCGTGCAGGTAAACGGAAGAATATACGGACCTCACAGATTGAGGCTGACTTTACACAACAAATTGAGATTTTAACTGAATCGGCAGTAGATGGAATCTTACTAGAAACCTTTTTCGATCTGAATGAGATTTTATTAGCCTTACACATTACCCGTAAACTTAGCCATATACCAGTAATCTGTCAGCTTGCAATGGAGGATGTCGGTAGAACCTACGATGGAATTCTGGTATCGGATGCTTTCGAACAGTTGATAGCCGCAGGGGCTGATGTCGTAGGCTTTAATTGCCGTACGGGTCCTAATGGAATTATGCGAGTGTTGGAGAAGACGATTGTACCTCCACAGTTCCCAATCTCCGTGTTTCCGAATGCAGGTATCCCAGATTATGTTGATGGCCGCTATCATTATGTATCTACACCAGCATATTTCGCTGAGAGTGCTTTAAGCTTTGCAGACTTAGGTGCTCGCGTTATTGGTGGTTGCTGCGGAACGACGCCAGCGCATATTCAAGCGATAGCAGAGGTGCTTACTAAGTATACCCCCAACGTATATAGTGAAGAGCGAAGCAGGGTTATTACAATAACCGAACCGCTGAATAGCAAGGAAGCTAAATCGACACAGAGTGAAGAGCTTTCCATACTAGAGCTTGTGAAGAAACGACATACGGTTATTGTGGAGTTAGATCCACCTCGTGATTTGGACATCACTAAGTTTATGACAGGTGCAGCGGCTCTTAAGGCTGCTCAAGCTGATGCGATAACGATGGCGGACAATTCACTTGCAGTAACTCGGATGAGTAACCTGGCTTTAGGCTCATTACTCAAAGATAAACTGGGTATTCGCCCATTGATTCATATCGCTTGTCGAGACCGTAATCTGATTGGAACACAATCACACTTAATGGGATTGGACGCGCTTGGTATTGACCATGTGCTAGCAGTAACTGGAGATCCAGCGAAATTTGGTGATCTACCAGGATCTAGCTCTGTATATGACTTGACATCGTTCGAGATAATCCGCATGATCAAGCAATTGAACTTAGGCACTGCATTCTCTGGAAAACCGTTGAAGCAGAGGGCCAAGTTTATTGTAGGTGCAGCATTTAATCCTAACGTGAAGCATCTTGATAAAGCAATCTTGAGGCTCGAACGGAAGATAGAGGCAGGCGCGGATTATATTATGACTCAGCCCGTATATGATCCAATCCTCATGGAACGCGTGTATGAGATGACGAGACATCTGAACGTACCGATATTCATTGGTATTATGCCGCTCGCTACTGGGCGGAATGCGGAATATCTTCACAATGAAGTTCCAGGAATCCAGCTTTCCGAGGAAGTACGCCGCAGGATGAGTGGTTTAGAGAAGGATGAAGGTCGTAGGATGGGTATTCAAATCGCTAAGGAGCTACTAGATGTTGCTATGCCTCTCTTTAATGGGATTTATCTGATTACACCATTCTTGAATTATGAAATGTCTGTAGATTTAACGAGTTATGTATGGGAAAGTGCGCCGCTTCATTCATAAATCCTTAAGGTACTTGTACCCATATACAAAATACTATAAAATAAGGTAATGGTTTATTGCGATCTAACTCGTTAAAGTTTAATTAGTCTGGAGGAAATGGTAAAATGGCAATTAAACTTATTAACATCGGGTTTGGTAATATTGTCTCGGCGAATCGAATTATATCGATTGTTAGCCCAGAATCAGCTCCGATTAAACGAATTATTCAAGAAGCTAGAGATAGGCATATGCTCATCGATGCAACTTACGGAAGAAGAACACGGGCTGTTATTATTACAGACAGCGATCATGTCATATTGTCTGCCGTTCAACCAGAAACAGTAGCTCATCGTTTATCCAACAAGGATGACGATCAAGACGAATAACTTGTGAGGGAAATGATGGGTAAAGGATTATTGATCGTATTATCAGGACCCTCGGGTGTTGGCAAAGGTACAGTATGTTCGGCATTGCGTATCTGCAATCCTGACATCGTGTATTCAGTCTCTGCCACTACTAGAACACCACGAGAAGGTGAGCAGGATGGCGTTAACTACTTCTACAAATCCCAAGACCAATTCCGTCAGATGATCGAACATGATGATCTTCTGGAATGGGCAGAGTATGTTGGTAACTATTATGGAACACCTCGTAGCTTTGTGAATGAGACTATACATAATGGCAAGGACATTATTCTGGAAATTGAGGTCCAAGGCGCTTTGCAGGTTAAAGAGCGATTTCCTCAAGGCGTCTTTATATTCCTGCTTCCACCTTCGTTAGAGGAATTAAAGAGTCGCATTACAAATCGGGGTACGGAATCAGATGAAACGATTCGAGAACGTATGAATGTAGCAGTCGAGGAGTTAAGACTCCTGGAGCAATATGACTATGCTGTTGTGAATGACGAGATTAACTCAGCATGTGGTAGAATTCAAGCTATAATTACTGCGGAGCATTCTAAGAGAGAACGAATGATGCCCCAAGTACAAAAATGGATCGCGGAGGTGTGAGATTATGCTATACCCATCAATTGATAAGTTATTAGAGCAAGTAGATAGCAAATATACACTTGTAGTTGCAGCTTCTCGAAGAGCGAGAATGCTAAGAGACGGTAGTAAGACGGAGATGCAAGTACCCAAATCACACAAGTATGTTGGTGTTGCTCTTGAAGAAATTTATAATGAGCATGTCGTTTACGAAAGATTAGAGTAGTTCTTTATTGATCAGAAGATTTAACCACCATTTATAAATAACTAGGGTGAACCGAAAGGTTCACCTTTCTATGTTCCTTAAGGGAAGGGGTCTACTTATTATGAAGGGGAAAACAGTCATTCTTGGTATTACTGGTGGAATTGCTGCTTATAAAGCAGCAACTTTGTGTAGCAAGCTTGCTCAAGCGGGTGTAAACGTTCGAGTGATTATGACGGCATCAGCTACAAAATTTGTTCAGCCACTTACCTTCCAAACCTTATCTCGTCATCCTGTTGCAATAGATACCTTCGATGAGCGTGATCCATCGAGTGTTCAGCATATAGATCTCGCAGATGCAGCAGACCTCATCATCATCGCACCCGCAACTGCGAATGTGATTGGGAAGCTGGCGAATGGTATTGCGGATGATATGCTAACAACTACAGTGCTTGCTTCTATGGCACCTGTATTAGTTGCGCCTGCAATGAATGTTCATATGTACGACCATCCAGCTGTACAGCATAATCTGGCCATTCTTCAAGCCCGGGGAGTTCATATCTTCGATCCGGGAGAAGGTCAGCTTGCTTGTGGATATGTAGGTAAAGGTCGGATGGCTGAACCAGAGGAGCTTTTCGAGCGGATTAAGGAATTATTATCCGATCAGCAGCCATTACAGGGCAAACGGGTACTAATCACTGCAGGAGGAACAATTGAGCGGATCGATCCTGTCCGATATCTGACGAATGACTCCTCGGGCAAGATGGGTTATGCATTCGCTGAGGTCGCTAAATCATTAGGTGCTGAGGTTACATTAATCTCTGGTCGAACGACACTGAAGCCACCCATTGGAGTAGAGGTCATTCATGTCGAATCAGCTCAACAAATGCTCGACGAGGCTTTAGCACGATTCGATAATGTTGATATCGTAATCAAAGCGGCGGCTGTATCAGATTATAGACCTGCAGAGATTGCCACGAATAAGATGAAGAAGAGTGATGATCATTTAGAGCTTCAGTTAGTTAAGAACCCCGATATTCTACAATTACTTGGAGAGCGTAAGACCACGCAGTTCATTGTGGGCTTTGCTGCTGAGACCGAACATATGGAGCAATATGCAATGGATAAGCTGAGACGCAAACGTTGTGATTTGCTCGTTGCGAATAATGTGACTTTACCAGGAGCTGGCTTTGGTGGCGATACGAATATCGTCTCCTTGTTCGATGAGCAAGGTTTAGTTGTGTCACTTCCACTCATGGACAAGCGTCAGGTTGCCCGGCATGTCATGGAATTAGTCGCCAAGCGAATAGCTATTCCTAAGCCTGGCATAATGGAGTAACTGCCTATGATAGCAAAGATAATTGTAGATGTCCCAGCTAAACAGACGAATCGTGCTTTCGATTATGGTGTGCCTCCAGAGTGGGAGTCATGGATCGAGGTAGGCAGTCGAGTTGGCGTTCCCTTCGGCCCTAGAATAATTCAGGGCTTTGTTGTTGCGTTACAAGAAATTAGTGAAGTTGATCCTAAGAAGCTCAGAATGGTTGCGCAGATGTTAGATCTAGTTCCTCCATTAACGCCAGAGCTGGTAGAGCTGTCCGGTTGGATGAGCAATAAATATATGTGCCATGAGATCACTGCGCTTCAAGCAATGATTCCTGGGGCACTTAAGGCTAAGTATGAGCGTATCTTATCTGCTGTCTCATCTGATCTCACACTTTGTGAGCTTACATCTACCGAGCTTGCGATATTGGAATATGTTGTACAGAAGGGACAGGTTGAATTTACCGCGCTTACTGATCAGTTTCAAGGAAATGAGCTTGTAGTTAAGGGGTTAATTCGTCGTGGTCTAATCAGTGAAAGACAAACCGTTAAAGATCGTATGCAGCCCAAGAAACGACAAACGGTATTTCCACCAAGCGATTTGGGTGCTATCCCCAGTTATATGGAGCAAATTCCATTACGCTCCAAGCGACAGAAGGATGTGCTAGCCTTCTTCGATTTAAACCCAGAACCGATCTCAATGGCAGAGCTGACCCAGAAGCTTCAGATTAGCTCGGGAACTGTGAAATCATTAGCTGAGAAGGGTTGGATCACGATCAGTGATGTTGAGATGATGAGGGACCCGTACGAAGGCAAGACATTCGCTCGTACAAGCCCACTCATTCTCACAGAGGAGCAGCAGCAGGTTTATGAGCCTATAGTTGCCTCATTGGAATCATTGGAGAGACAAATTTTTTTGCTCCATGGTGTGACGGGAAGTGGTAAAACTGAAATTTACCTGCAATCCATACAACGTTGTCTCGAGCTTGGTAGAGAGGCCATCGTGCTCGTTCCTGAAATTGCTCTCACACCACAAATGGTTGATCGCTTCAAGGGACGGTTCGGTGATTTAGTAGCCGTGCTGCATAGCCGATTATCACAAGGGGAGCGGTATGATGAATGGCGCAAAATTCAGCGCAAGCAGGTTCGCGTTGTAATTGGCGCTCGTTCAGCCGTGTTCGCTCCACTTACAGAAATCGGATTAATTATTATTGATGAAGAGCATGAATCCTCCTATAAGCAAGAAGAAAGTCCGAAGTATCACGCAAGAGATGTTGCGGCCGAGAGAGCGTTATATCATGGTGCAGTAGTTATTCTAGGTTCGGCAACACCCTCTATTGAATCCTATTACAGCGCGAGGCGAGAAGATGATCAGACGGTGTTACTCTCTATGGAATATAGGGTGGAGGGTCGTCCGTTACCCGCAGTTGAAATCGTAGATATGCGTGAAGAGCTGAAGAACGGTAATCGATCGATGTTTAGCCGTCAGCTATTCAATGGCATTGTGCAGCGCATAGAACGGAAGGAGCAGATGGTCCTACTGCTGAATCGCCGCGGTTATGCAACATTCGTGCTCTGCCGTTCCTGTGGTTATACTGCTGCCTGTCCGCATTGTGAGATTAAATTGACCTATCACCAGAGGGCGGAGATGCTTCGTTGCCACTATTGCGGCTATGCAGAGAAGCAGCAGCAAATCTGTCCGACCTGTGGAAGCGAGCATATTCGCCACTTTGGCACGGGTACTCAGAAGGTCGAAGAGGAACTCATTAAGCAATTCCCAGGCATTCGAGTTATTCGGATGGATGTTGACACTACGAATGAGAAGGGTGCGCATGAGAAGTGGCTGAACATGTTTCGAGATCGCCAAGCAGATGTCTTACTTGGAACTCAGATGGTTGCCAAGGGGTTAGACTTTCCAGATGTAACGCTTGTCGGGGTAATCGCCGCTGACTCAGTGCTCAATCTGCCTGATTTCCGTTCGGTTGAGAAGACATTTCAGCTTCTTACACAGGTAGCAGGAAGAGCAGGACGACACCAGCTCCCTGGCGAGGTGTTCATCCAGACATATAACCCCGAGCATTATAGCATGTTGAATGCGAAGCAGCATGATTATCGTGCGTTCTACAATACGGAAATTCATTATCGTAAGCAGCTAGCTTATCCACCATACAGCCATCTCATCTTAATCACACTTGCACATGAACAAATCCCATTATTGGTGCGTGCTGGAGAGACCTTAGTAAGATGCGTATATGAAAATTGGCGTTCATGGGCATTAATGAATAACGTGAGCACGTTAATAAATCGTCTCTCGGAGCAATATATTGAGGTGTTAGGACCAGTAACTTCACCGATTGCTCGTTTAAAAGATAGATATCGTTACCAGTGCGTGGTAAAATATCGGGGAGAGCTTCCCATTGCAGAGTGGATGCGGAAAGCACTAGCCTCTGTTAGTGAGCATGTTCATAAGGATAAATTGTTAATTAGCGTTGATGTAGATCCACAATCTTTAATGTAAGGGAAGAGGATAATAATGGCCATCCGAATTATAGTTAAAGACCCAGACCCGATATTACGTGAAATTGCTAAACCAGTACCAAAAGTAACGTCTAATATCGTAAAGCTGCTCAACGATATGGCAGATACGATGTATGATGCAGGTGGAGTTGGTCTAGCGGCCCCGCAGATTGGAATCCAGAAGCGTGTTATTGTTCTAGATCCTCATGATGGTGAGACTGAGCTTATTGAGTGTATAAATCCAGAAATTCTAAGCGCTGATGGCGATCAGCTTGGAGCTGAAGGTTGCCTAAGCATCCCGGGTTTGAATGGCGATGTTAATCGTAAGCTGAACATTACGGTTAAAGGTTTGGATAGGGATGGCAATGAAATTATTATAGAGGCAAGCGGTTATCTTGCACGTATATTCCAACATGAAATCGATCATCTAAACGGTATTCTATTCACGGATATAGCCGAAGCGGTTTATAAAATTCCGCCTGATGAGCCAGGAGAGTGATTATTTGAATATTATATTCATGGGTACACCGGAATTCGCAGTTCCTTCACTTCGGATGTTAGTAGAGGAAGGCTATCATATTGTTGCGGTCATTACCCAGCCAGATCGACCCAAGGGTCGTAAGAAGCTAATGACACCGTCTCCTGTGAAGGTGGAAGCAGAGCGTCATCAGCTTCCTGTGTATCAACCACAACGCATGCGTGATCCTGCGGTTGCCGATGTGATTGCAGCCTATGAGCCTGATCTGATCGTAACCGCTGCATATGGACAAATTTTACCAAGATCAGTATTAACTATTCCTCGACTTGGATGTATTAATATTCATGGTTCACTGCTGCCTCTATACCGCGGTGGTGCGCCTATTCAATATGCCATTATGAAAGGTGAGAAGATTACGGGTATAACGATCATGTATATGGCTGAGGGCTTGGATACTGGTGACATGATTAGCAGGATTGAAATTCCAATTGAAGACGAAGATGATGCCGGATCCATGTTTGATAAGCTTAGCGTTGTAGGCGCCAGTCTACTCAAACAAACTTTACCCGACCTTATAGCGGGCCGTTGCTTGGCAACTCCGCAGAACGATATTGAGGCGACCTATGCCCGAGTCATAAGTAGAGCAGACGAGATGTTGAATTGGTCTGATTCAAGCATTCAGATTTTCAATCATATTCGTGCTTTGCGCCCTTGGCCAGGTGCTTACACACTATGGAACGATGAGGTATTGAAGATATGGGCTTGCTTGAAGCCCGATGATACAATACGGAATGAAAGATTGGGTACATCTGTTGCACCAGGTACGGTCATACATTTATCTCCAACAGGTATTGATATATTAACAGGTGACGGAACAATTACAGTGACTGAGGTTCAGCCTGCAGGCAAAACACGGATGCCGGTTTCTGAATTTGTGAAGAATGGCCGTATGAGGGTTGGTAATGTGTTAAACGGAGGTGCATAAGAGTAGTGAAGGAATTAAAGCGGCGACATAAGTCACCTCAACCGACAAAATCCACAAGTTCAGCAAGTGATTCGAAATCAGCACAGTCCTCTCGGGAGCTAGCAATGGATGTGTTAGTTCGTGTTGAACAACAGCAAGCGTATAGTAATATTGCCTTGAATCAAGTGTTACTTAGAGAAAAATTACCTCGTAGTGAAGCTGGATTAGTAACAGAACTGGTATACGGCACCATACAACGTTTGAATACGATTGATTACCTGCTTACTCGTTTCTTGAGTAAGGGATTAGACAAGCTTGAGCCGTGGGTTAGAAGCCTGTTGCGGATAAGCTTGTATCAGATTCATTATTTAGATCGAATTCCACATCATGCAGCAGTGAATGAAGCTGTAAAGATTGCAGGACGAAGAGGCCACAAAGGGATTTCTGGTATGGTTAATGCAGTTCTGCGCAATATGCTGCGTCAGCCTGAGAAGCTGCAGATTCCCACGGATCTTCCGATCATTGAATCGATTGCACTCACTTACTCTCATCCAGAATGGATTGTGAGTCGCTGGTTAGATCAATACGGCGAAAGTGAAACAAGAGCGATCTGCGAGTCGAATAATAAGCCCCCGCATACAAGCGTAAGAGTGAATGCAATTCAGATGAACACCGATAAGTTTCTTACACTGCTAGGTGAGAATGGATATTCATCTGAACGATCAGCTATCGCACCTGACGGCATCGTAGTTGAAGGTGGCGGTAATATGGCTCTATCTTCATGGTACAAAGAAGGTGATATCTCCATTCAGGACGAAAGCTCAATGCTCGTGGCGAGAATTGTTGATCCACAGCCGGGTGAGAAGGTACTGGATTGCTGTGCGGCACCAGGGGGGAAGACAACTCATATGGCTGAGCTTATGAATGATCAAGGCTCCATAATTGCCAATGACATTCATGAGCATAAGAAGCAGCTCATCGATGCTCAAGCTGAGCGCTTAGGCATTCGATCCATACAAACGAGGATTGGAGATGCTCGCTTGTTAGGTAGTGATTATGTTGATCATATGTTTGATCGTATTCTATTAGATGCACCTTGTTCTGGTCTTGGTGTTATTCGACGCAAGCCTGATCTAAAGTGGGCAAAGCAAGAAGGTGATATTACGGAAATTCGAGAAATTCAGATTCGTATTCTGGACAATATACATAATCTGCTAAAGCCTGGTGGAATGCTTATCTATAGTACATGTACCCTAGAGTATGATGAAAACCAAGCTGTGATTAGTCAGTTTTTAGAGAAACATCCAGATTATGCTTTAGATAACAACTTGAATCATCAGTTTCCAGCCTTGTCTCGGAGCTTCCTTGGAGAAGGCATGCTCCAAATATTGCCGCATCAATATCAGTCTGACGGCTTCTTTATTGCCAGACTTATTAAACAAGCCCTTTAAAGCAGTAAAGCTAATGTGATAAAATAGAATAGTTAAGCCAGACTATAAGGATGTATGTATTCTTGGAATGGGATTGTGATGAGATGAAACCATTTATTTATGATTTAACATTAGAGCAGCTGCAGGATTGGATGAAGACGAATGATCTTCCTAAATTCCGTGCGGGTCAAATATTCGATTGGTTGTATGTAAAACGAGTAAACCAATTTGAAGATATGACAAATCTGCCTAAAGAGCTGCAAGAAAGATTAGCTGAACATTTCGAATTTGTAACGCTTAAGGAAATAACTCGCATGCAATCGGCTGATGGAACTGTCAAATTCTTATTCCAATTACAAGACGACAATGCAATAGAGACAGTGCTCATGAAGCACAACTATGGTAACAGCGTATGTGTAACTACACAGGTCGGATGTCGTGTAGGCTGTACATTCTGCGCTTCTACTCTCGGTGGTTTGAAGCGAGATCTAACACCAGGTGAGATCATAGCGCAGGTCGTGAAATGCCAGCAATTGCTTGACCCAACGAATGAAAGAGTGAGTAGTATTGTCGTTATGGGAATAGGAGAGCCGTTCGAAAATTATGATGCATTGATGAATTTTCTTAGAGTTATGATTCATGAGAAGGGCTTGAATATTGGTCAGCGCCATATTACAGTCTCCACAAGTGGAATTGCTCCTAATATCTATCGATTTGCTGATGAGAACACTCAGATTAACCTGGCCATCTCTATACACGCACCGAATGATAAGCTGCGTTCTAAATTGATGCCAGTTAATCGCCGATTCCCTTTCACCGAGGTTATGAAAGCACTGAAGTATTATTGGGATAAGACAGGACGTCGCATTACCTTTGAATATGCATTAATTGGGGGAGTTAACGATCAACCAGAGCACGCAGAGGAATTGGCAGACGTATTGAATGAGTCAGGTATACTATGCCATGTTAATTTAATCCCAGTTAATTATGTGCCAGAACGGAATTATGTGCAGACACCGAGAGATCTAATCTTCCAATTCCAACGAATATTGGAGAACAAAAAAGTGAATGCAACTATACGCCGTGAACAAGGTGGAGATATAGCCGCAGCCTGCGGCCAGCTTCGAGCCAAGCACATGGAGTCAGCTGAGGTGGAGCAACGATGAGGACGGCCTATAAGACGGATATTGGCCGTATCCGTTCGGTGAACGAGGATTGCGCCGCGGTGAGTTCAGATTTGAACGGGATGACGTTAGCATTGTTAGCTGATGGAATGGGTGGTCATAAAGCTGGAGATGTTGCTAGTCAGATGACGATTGATGTGTTGCAGCGTGAATTGTCTGCAATACATCATGAGATGTCTGTTAAGCAATGGGAAGAGGCGATGATGCAGGCCATTGATAGAGCGAATACTGAAGTTTACAACAAAGCTTCTCAAAGCACAGAATTTCTCGGTATGGGAACCACACTCGTTATCGGAATTATGAGTAAAAATCGCTTGTCAATTGCCCATATCGGAGATAGTAGAGCTTACCTATTACACAAGGGCCAGCTTAATCGGATTACCGAGGATCATTCATTAGTGAATGAATTATTAAAAACCGGTCAGATCAGTGAACAGGAAGCGAATCTCCATCCAAGACGGAATGTAATAACAAGAGCGCTTGGGACAGATCAGACAATCGAAGCTGATATCGGTCATACGGAATGGTATCAAGGCGATATTCTTTTGTTATGCACAGATGGCTTAAGTAATTTATTATCTGAATCTTCTATGGTGGAAATTCTGAATATGGATTTATCATTAGAGGGTCGAGCTGACCTTCTAATTGAACGTGCCCTTGAGGCTGGTGGAGAAGACAATGTAACGGTTGTGTTGGTTTCCAATGAGCAAATTCTCAATGGGAAAGGGGAGCAACTGAATGATCGGACGTGAGCTGGGTAAACGATACGAAGTGATCGAACGAGTTGGCGGCGGCGGAATGGCTATCGTATACAAAGCGCACGATTCTCTGCTTAATCGTAAAGTAGCTGTGAAGGTATTACGCCAGCAGTATACGAATGATGATGATTTTATTCGTCGTTTCCGCCGTGAAGCTCAGGCTGCAGCATCTCTGTCCCATCCGAATATAGTAAGCATCTATGATGTTGGTCAAGATGATGATGTTTATTATATTGTAATGGAGTATATAGAAGGTTCAACGTTGAATGATAAGATAAAAGAGGCTGCACCATTACAGATTGAAGAAGCTGTACATATCGCAAGTCAAATTTGTGATGCGCTCGATCATGCCCATCAGAATGAAATTATTCATCGAGATATTAAGCCCCATAACATATTAATAGGTAAGAATGGTCGGATTAAAGTAACTGACTTTGGTATTGCACGCGCAACAGCATCTACAGATATTACGCAAACAGGTGCAGTGCTGGGTTCCGTACATTACTTTTCCCCTGAGCACGCTAAAGGTGTCTCTCAAGGTGCTAAATCAGACATTTATTCTCTAGGAATCGTATTATACCAAATGTTAACAGGAAAGCTTCCCTTTATAGGTGAAAGTCCGATAAGTGTTGCTCTAAAGCATCTGCAAGAGAAGGTGGAAGAGCCTAGGAAGGTGAATCCACTCATCCCACAGAGCGTAGAGAATATCATACTCAAGGCTGTGCGTAAAGATCCGGTTGAAAGATACATGTCTGCTAAAGAAATGTATGAGGATTTGGAAAGCTGCTTATTACCTGATCGAAGGGTAGAAGCAAAAGCCTTGTTCGAAGCTACAGAAGAGCATGATGATGAGCGGACCTTGATTATCCCTGCAGTCCGACATGATCAGCGATTCCCAGACAAGAAGGAAGGTCAGTCTATGGGGAGACAGGATTCTAAACGGTGGGATGAGGTAGACGAAGAAAAGCCCAGCAGAGCTTGGATAAAGCCTTTAATATGGATCGTCTTCATAGTAGGTATATTGCTTGCCATGTGGTATGGCGTAATGTGGCTCAAGGATAAGCTAGAGGTTCCTGATGTTACCGTACCGAGTGTTGTAGGTATGACTTTAGATAAAGCTATAGCAGAACTCAATAATGAAGGTTTGAAGGTTCTTGAGCCTGAATATGAGTTAAGCGATGTGGTTGAGAAGGATGTAGTTATCTCTCAGGATAAAGAGGGGGTTACTGCAAAAGAAGGTACTTATATTAATCTAGTTGTAAGCAGTGGACCGGAAATGTCCTTTATGGATGATTACGTGGGATTAGCATGGAAGGAAGTTCAGCTTGCGTTATCAGCAAAATATAAAGAAGCAGGTACAATAATTAGTAAGATTGAAGAAAAAAGCGATGAAGCTGCAGGTACGGTTCTAAGCCAAGATCCCGCATATGAAGAGGAATTCAATCCGAAAGGGACGGAAATTAAGATTACCGTCAGCTCTGGTCCAGGCACAATCCCTATGCCTGATCTAACTGGACTGACATTAGGACCTGCAACCGTCATGTTAGAGAAGGTAGGATTAGTTCTCGCTAAGGACGGAATTAAGAAGGAAAAGACATATACTCCTAAAGACTATATATTCAAGCAGTTCCCTTACCAACCGAATGAGGATGTGGAGCCTGGATCAGAAATTACTCTATTCATCAGTGATGGACTCCCGGAGGATGCAGTAGAGGATCTCAAATCGGTAACCGTAAAACCTACAGCTCCCGGAGAATCGACAAAGGTTAAGATACTGGTCACAGATGCTTCTGGTGAGAGTGTTGAATGGGGGATTACTGATATTACCGAGGAGAAATCCTTCACCATTCGACTGGTGTTATCACCTAAGAAGAATGCTGTAATTTCTGTCTATACGAATGACAAACCGTATGACACACATACAGTGACTTATGCGGATGCCAAGAATCGTCAATCTCCAGAAATTGATGCTAATGAGGAAGATGCACAATTAGGGGATGAGAATGATACACCATCTCCAGCTACAGATGACACAGTGATTCAAGGTGAATAACAATAATAAAGGAGGCTTAATGTATGCCAGAAGGGCTTATTGTAAAAGCATTAAGCGGATATTATTATGTGTTACCTGATCATGCTTCACCGAATGATATATCTATTCAATGTAGAGGTAGAGGAATACTCAGGAAGAATGAGGTTACACCATTAGTAGGTGATCGGGTTATATACACACTTACAGATGGTGATAGCGAAGGTATGGTTGATGAAATTCTACCACGTACATCTGAATTAATACGTCCTCAAGTTGCTAATGCTGACACAGCTTTATTAGTGTTCGCAGCTGCCGAACCAGACTTAAGCACACATCTACTTGATAAGTTTCTAGTTCATACGGAGAAGCATCATTTACAGACGACGATTTGTATATCTAAGAGTGATCTTCTTCAACCCAAGGAAGCGTATAAATTGCTGGAAACAATAGATAACATTCGGCAAATTTATGAAACTATTGGTTATTCTGTGTTAATCTGTAGTGCAAAGACGGGAGAAGGCAAGGATGAGATACTAGCACATCTCGCAGGGAAAATCACTGTTTTCTCGGGTCAATCTGGTGTAGGTAAATCTTCGTTAATTAATGCGATAATTCCTAATATGGATATTGAGACGAATGAGATAAGTGTTAGATTAGGTCGTGGCAAGCATACCACTCGACATGTCGAGCTATTACCGCTTGAGAACGGTGGGTGGGTTTTTGACACCCCTGGTTTTAGCCAATTGGATTTTGCCGGTATTGAGACAGATGACCTAAGTCAGTTCTTTGTTGAATTTAATCAATCAGAAGATCTTTGCAAATTCCGAGGCTGCTTACATCGTAATGAGCCAGATTGCAGGGTTATCGAGGGTGTTCATGCAGGTCGAATTGCACAAAGTCGTTATGATCATTATTTGATATTCTTACAGGAAATAAGTGAGAGGAAGCGGAGGTATTAATGGTATGATTTTATTAGCACCCTCGATATTATCTGCTGATTTTGCGAAGTTGGCGCAGGAAGTACAAGAGGTTGAGCAAGCTGGGGCAGACTGGTTGCATATCGATGTAATGGATGGTCACTTTGTTCCTAATATTACGATTGGTCCCCTTATTGTGGAGGCGATTCGTCCGCATACGAAGCTGCCTCTTGATGTTCACTTGATGATTGAGCATCCAGATCGTTATGTACCTGCATTCGCCAAGGCAGGGGCTGATCTAATCTCCGTGCATGCTGAAGCGGACGTTCATCTACATCGCACATTACAGATGATTAAGCAGCTTGGAGTACGTGCAGGGGCTGTTATCAATCCAGCAACACCAGTTGAGCAGCTAATTCCCGTATTAGATATGGTGGATTACATACTCATTATGACAGTAAATCCTGGATTCGGGGGGCAACCCTTCATTCCATCAACCTTGGACAAAATTCGTCGTTTAAGAGGCTTAATAGATGAACGAGAGCTTTCCACTATTGATATTGAGGTTGATGGAGGTATTAATGCAGAAACTGCTGCACAGGTTGTTGCAGCAGGCGCTAATGTGCTGGTTGCAGGAAACGCTGTCTTCGGAGCAGCTGATCGCACCAAGGCGATTAATGAACTTCGTCAAGGCTGTGGAATGATCAGATAATAAGTAGCATATACTGAGATACTAAAGACGTCTGTCTACGGTATCTTTTTTGTTTGGTCGTTAGACACCTTATCAAATGGGCTGAATACAATAGAAGTGGATGCGCATGCAGGATGACTAATCATTGGGAGGGGTAGGGGATGAAATTCTATACAATCAAACTACCAAGATTTCTAGGCAGTTTCGTTAAGACCGTCCTTAACACGTTTAGCAAGAAATAATGAGGCACCAGTACCACTTATATGGTTCTTATACTTAATTTCATAATAGTGAATCGATTCCGCATTATTGCGGAATCGATTCATGAAAAAAAAAGCACCACTATAGGGTGCTTTTTACTCTTGTTAGATAATTAATGCTAAGCGCGAACCACTTTACCTGATTTCAAAGCACGAGTACTGACATAAACCTTCACCGGTCTACCGTCTACAATAATACGTACTTTCTGAACGTTAACTCCCCAAGTACGTTTCGTTTTGTTATTAGCATGAGAAACGTTATTGCCGCTTTTTGGTGATCTACCTGTAATATAACATTTGCGAGACATCTAACACACCTCCTTAAACTAAATCCATATGCAAGATCTCTCTCAGCACGGATGTATCAACTTGATTGAAACACACTTTTACTATAATATCATGCTTACTTCATGTCAGTCAATCAAAATGCAAATTAAGACATTAAACCTGTTATCTTGATAAAGCCATTTCATTATTCGTTTACATATAGTAAAATGTGACTAAGTCTAAATGAAGCTATGATAGGGGAAAATACATTGTTGAAACACTACCTAGATGGAACAGATTTTTTGAACATGGTATGGATAGGGGCCCAGAAACTTCAGGAGAACATAGTTCATATCAATGCATTGAATGTATTTCCCGTACCAGATGGTGATACAGGTACGAATATGAGCCTTACATTACAGAGCGGAATTCAGGAAATGAAAGCCAAAGCAAGTAGCCATTTAGGTCAATCTGCGGAAGCGCTTTCAAGAGGGCTGTTGTTAGGAGCACGCGGGAATTCTGGCGTCATCTTGTCTCAGCTATTCCGAGGATTTGCAAAATCTGTAAGTGGTCTTCCAGAAGCCAATATTCAACAACTATCCCACGCCCTATTGCAAGGTGTTGAATCTGCATACCAAGCGGTGGTTAAGCCTGTTGAAGGAACTATTCTCACAGTATCCAAGCAGGCAGCCAAGCAAAGTGCAGAGGTTATTGGTATGACGGACGATATTGTAGAATTGTTCCAGAATGTGCAGCATGCCGCGCAAGTAGCTCTAGATTATACCCCAGAGCAGCTACCTATTCTTAAGCAGGTCGGTGTAGTAGATGCTGGAGGACAAGGACTTGTTTATATTTACGCAGGTTTTATACAAGCACTTACAGGTGGTAGTCTGATCAATAAGTCGGAAATTCCTATTCCGATAATGACTGAGCGGACCAGTAGTGCACAGTCACATATAGCAACAGAGGATATTGAGTATGGTTATTGTACAGAGTTCATTATTAGTCTTAAGTCCGATAACAAGACACCATTTAATGAATTATTATTTCGCGACGAGCTCGAGAAGCTAGGAGATTCTTTGTTAGTTGTATCCGATGATGATCTCGTGAAAGTCCATATTCATGCAGAACAGCCGGGAACGGTTATGAATCATGCTATGCAGTTTGGTGATCTAACCAGAATTAAGATTGAGAATATGCGTGAACAACACGCTCATATATTAGACTCTGATAATCATTTCGAATCTCCAATGGTTACACCGATAATAACACCTAAGAAATCGTATGGGATATTAGCAGTAGCAATGGGTGACGGAATAAGTAATGTTTTTAGTAGCTTAGGGGTAGATAGCATTCTTGCTGGTGGACAATCCATGAATCCTTCCACAGAGGAATTATTACAAGCGGTGAATCATATACCCTCAGATTTGATTTATATTTTTCCTAATAATTCCAATATCATCCTTGCAGCTAAGCAAGCGGGACAGCTTACAGACAAAGAAGTGATTGTTATTCCGAGTAGAACAATCCCACAAGGACTTTCGGCAATTCTCGCCTTTAATGAAAACTCGGATGTGGAAGAGAATGTAGCAGCTATGATATCCGCGATGGAGCAGGTTAAATCAGGTTCCATTACATTCGCGGTTCGTGATTCGACGATTGATCAATTGGAAATTCGCGAGCATGATTTCCTTGGAATGATGGATTATAAGCTCATTGCATCTGATCCTAATCCACTGAAAGTAAGTGAATTGCTTCTTGATCGCATGATTGAACGGGGTGATGAGGTGATTACTCTATTCTATGGAGAAGAAGCCAGCTCAGAGTGGACACAAGCGATTCAAAATCATATCGAGGACAATTATCCGAATACAGAACTTGAAATTCACTCAGGTGGACAACCTTTGTACGCTTATATCATATCGGTAGAGTGAATTTACACGTTTTTCAATTATTGAAAAGGGGTGTGTGGAATTGGCTCAAGTCAAGATTGTAACAGACAGTACGGCAGATTTACCGCTAGAAATCAGAGAAAAGTTAGGTATAAGGATGGTTCCGCTAAAGGTTCACTTTGGCAAAGAAACCTTCCTTGATAGTGTAGATATTATCTCGAGTGAATTTTATACGAAGCTGAGTCAATCCCAAGAGCTCCCAACTACTTCCCAGCCATCACCTGTTGATTTTATGGAGGTATACAAAGAATTATGTGATCAGCCTGATACGAGTGTGATATCTATACATCTTTCATCTGCTCTTAGTGGTACATATCAGTCTGCTATGCTCGCGAAGTCACTGCTAGATAATCAAACTAATGTAGTTTTAGTGGATTCTAAGAGCGCTTGTTATGGTCTTGGCTTACTCGTTATTGCCGCTGCAGAAGCTGCACAAGCCGGTAAGAGTGTGGATGAAATCCAAGCTTTAGTGCAGGATCTCCGGAATAAAACCCGAATTTATTTTATATTAGATACGCTTGAATATTTGTATAAAGGTGGACGTATTGGAAAGGCATCAGCCATGTTCGGATCACTGCTTAATATTAAACCAATCTTAACTCTTGATGATGGAGGAGAAGTGGATTCGGTCGATAAAGTGCGAGGACATAAGAAAGCAGTGAAACGCATTATAGAGTTACTACAGAAGGATTTTGAAGGACAGCGGATTAATGTAGGTATCGGGCATTCTCAATCGAGGGATGGTGCTGAAGAGATATATCATTTAATCAATGAACAATTCCAAGTTAACCAACATTCTTATACTGACCTTGGTCCTGTTATAGGGACTCATACTGGTCCAGGAACACTTGCCGTGTTCGTTACTCCTGCCACATGAGTGAATTACATCAGCTGCCTGTGCGTTCTGTTAAGTCCATAGGACCACAGAAGGCGAAGGAGTTAGAAGCATTCGGAATTAGTACGGTGTTGGATCTACTGGAGTACTACCCTTATCGATATGAGGATTATCGTATCCGTTCTCTTGCAGATGTGAAGAGTGGTGAGAAGGTAACCGTTGTCGGAATGCTCTACAGTGAGCCTGTGTTACAGGTATGGGGCTTCAAGAAGTCACGTTTAACTTGTAAGGTCATGATCGATCACATGCTGGTCAGTGCTGTATGGTTTAATCGACATTATCTGAAGGAGCAGCTACAGTCTGGACGTGAGATTGTTCTAACTGGGAAGTGGGATCAACAACGACGGCAAATGACGGTGAGTGAATCAGAATTTGTCGGTGCGCATAGCATGAAATCGGGTACAGTACAGCCGGTTTATTCGATAGGTGGGACAATTACTCAAGGCTGGATGAGGAAGACGATCCAACAAGGACTTGTACAATTTGGTGAGTTTATCTCGGAAATTATACCTGAACAAATCGTAATAAAGCGGAACTTACTGTCTCGGAAGAATGCCATTCACGCTATTCATCATCCAGAAGAGACAGAGATAGGTACACAGGCTCGGTACACGATTGTCTATGAAGAATTTTTCTTATTCCAGCTCAAGCTGCAAGCATTCCGTGCAGTTACGAAGAAGAGAGCTGACGGTATTGCCCAATGTATAGATATCGTACGTATTCGAGCTTTTGTAAAATCATTGCCATTCAAGCTGACAAACTCTCAGAAGCTAGTTGTAGCTGAAATTCTGAAGGATATTCAAAGCGTACATACGATGAATCGTTTACTACAGGGGGATGTTGGTGCTGGTAAGACCATTGTAGCAGCGATTGGCTTATTCGCTACTTGGACTGCAGGATTACAGGGAGCCCTAATGGTTCCGACGGAGATATTAGCAGAGCAACATACGAGATCGTTGGACAAGCTCTTATCTCCATATGGAATTCAAGTAGGTTTGCTCACAGGAAGCTTAGGTGCTCGTGCACGTAGAGAGATGATTTCATCCTTGCAGATGGGTTTAACGCACATCGTAGTGGGTACACATGCACTGATCCAGGAGGATGTATACTTCCGTAATCTCGGACTTGTAGTTGTGGATGAGCAGCATCGCTTCGGTGTGCAGCAGCGTAGTATATTACGTCGTAAAGGGATGAATCCAGATGTATTAACGATGACGGCTACACCAATCCCACGTACATTAGCGATCTCAGCATTTGGTGATATGGATGTATCCACACTTAACGAGCTTCCAATTGGGAGAATACCGATTAAGACGTACACTGTTCATCACGACATGCTAAGCCGTGTGATCGGTTTTATTCGTCGTGAAGCTGAGGAGAAACGTCAGTCGTATGTGATCTGTCCGCTTATTGAAGAGTCAGAGAAGCTCGATGTACAGAATGCGATGGATGTCCATCAACAGCTTCAACATCTACTCGAACCAAAGATACAAGTAGGTTTACTTCACGGAAGAATGTCCGTAAATGAGAAAGAGAATGTGATGAAAGCATATGCTGCCGGTCAGCTTGATGTATTGGTTTCCACAACGGTTATAGAGGTTGGGGTTGATGTGCCTAATGCGACTGTAATGGTTATATATGATGCTGATCGATTTGGTTTATCACAGCTTCATCAATTGCGAGGTCGTGTTGGGAGAGGAGTTCATCAATCGTACTGTATACTCATATCTGACCCTAAATCGGAAATCGCTGAGGAACGGCTCCAAGTTATGACTGAGACGAATGATGGCTTTGAGATTTCCAGACGTGATCTGGAGCTAAGGGGCCCAGGAGATTTCTTCGGAACGAAGCAGAGTGGAATGCCCGACTTTAAGGTAGCGAATATTCTTACTGATTTTCAAATTCTTGAAACAGCACGAGATGATGTAGCAACACTCCTAAATCAATCTGATTTCTGGACGGGACTAAACTACTCCGATATACACGCATATCTGCAGAGAGAGCAAGTGTTCGAGAACAAGAGTATAGACTAGTGACAAAAAAAGGCTGGAAAAATAAAGTCACATAAGGTTATTCCTAATCATAGGCTAATGGTGATGATGAAACGGAGGTGACCTTACGTGGCATACCAGAGGTATGGAATCAATCAAGAATTTGTCCAACGGATTAAACTCAAGATGAAGAATCCCGTCGTTAAAGAACGGGTAAAGATGGTTTTGGCTGACATTACGAAGCAAGATTTACAAGATCGGAATCGAGTTCGTAAGCTTACTATCCAGACCGCAAAGGTATTAGATGAGAAGCTGACAGAGCACCAGCTGGGTCAGCTTATTCAATTTATTCTTGATCAGAAAATCGATCCGAACAATACATTTCATTTAATAAAGCTTTGGGGGATGTTTAGGTGAAACTGCAAAGGTAAATCATTCTGAAATTCTGATGTCAGAATGATTTACCTTTATTTCTAATAAGCCTCAGGAGACTGTGGCGATAATGGTCTAAGATGAACCTGATAATAAAGTAGCCTAATATTGTGAACAATAAACTGTTAATTATAGAACCGACAAGAAAGTCAATGCCCATTGTGCTCCATTCATTAATGCTATCGATGGTTTCGATATATTCAACTTCTACAATGTCAATGTTACTATCTGCTACAATCGTCTGTGTATCCGCCCATGCCCTCCAGATTTTACCGACCTTAAAGTTCATTAAGAACAACACTGGCCATAGAATAGAACCCAAGGCTGCTGATATTATGGACGCCACAATATTGCCCTTTATTAATTTGGTGATACCGATTGACAGTGCTGCACCCGCACCAAAGGTAGGGAACCAGCATGGGAAAAAACCAGTTACAAAACCAAGAGCTACCTGTTGGGCTCCTGTCCTTATACGTAAAAGTTGAATTAATTTATATTTAAGCATTCTAGATAGTTTTCTCAATAAATTCACCATTACTATGGTAACAAATCTTCGCGCAATAAGCCATTTTTAACTTCGGATATGTGTTATTAATTTCAACGCAATAATGGTTTATTCGGCAAATAATGCGAAGCCTTAATGAAACGAACGGTGCGCGTGGCTGCTCGCATAACAATAGAATGGGTTTCTGCTCGTTGGTCCGCTAAGTAAGTAACTCCATCCAAGAATGCGCCAGGCGTAATACCGGTAGCTGCGAAGATGACATCACCAGTACCTACAAGATCATCCATATTCAGAATGCGATGCGGATCAGTAAGTCCCATTGTTGAGCAGCGTTCAATATCAGCGGGGCCAGCTGGAAGGAGACGACCTTGGAATTCTCCTCCTAAGCAACGTAATGCTGCTGCTGCGAGGACGCCTTCTGGTGCACCTCCAGAGCCGACATAAAGGTCAATACCCGTTTCGGGGATTGCTGGTGCAATGGCACCCGCTACATCGTTAGCGATTAGAAATTTGATTCGTACACCTACACGACGTAAAATCTTCACTTGCTCTTCATGTCTGTCCCGATCAAGAATCATCACGGTTAAGTCACTGATTTTCTTATGTAATAGCCTCGCTGTCTTCTCTAGCGTGAGTTCAAGTGGATCGTCTAGGTTAAGGTGACCAACTAACAGAGGTCCTCCCGCTAACTTCTCCATATACATATCTGGAGCATGTAATAGGCTCCCTTTATCAGCAACAGCAACTACGGCCATCGCATTATCTAGTCCTTTGGCGACTAATTCAGTACCTTCGAGGGGATCAACAGCAACATCAACCTCACGTCCATTCAAGCTACCTACCTGCTCGCCAATGTAAAGCATAGGTGCCTCGTCCATTTCGCCTTCGCCAATAACAACAGTACCACGAATCGATACGGTATCGAACATAGCCCTCATGGCGGTTACGGCGGCACCATCTGCGCTATTCTTATCTCCACGACCCATCCAAGGTGCGGATGCAAGTGCGGCTAATTCAGTAACTCTAACGATTTCTAAGGCTAATTCTCTCTCCATGATTACCACTCCAATTTTATATATGACGTTATATATAATATATAGTATGTACTATTTAAATTACAACATAAAGTTGAAAGGCTTATTCAATTGCCATACAATATCGATATAAGGGAGTGATTTGAAATGTTTGTTGAGATTAAATCTAGATTACTTGAAAGTGAGTTCAAAGAATTGCTTTCATATTCGATTTTTCCAGATGAGAGCAGGCTCATACATACAATTAATGCCTATCAGTCGAATGATAATTCCGAAATATATGCTTATGAAGTCGACGATGTATATATTGGCATAGTCGGTGTCCAGATGATGGAGGGGGCAATTCTTGAGATTCTCCATCTGTCTGTTCAACCGAACTTTCGAGGTCTGGGCTATGGGAGAGGACTCTTGGTTGAATTAATCGAAATGAAGAAGCCGAATCGATTATTCGCAGAGACAGATCAAGATGCCGTAGACTTCTATCGGAATGTGGGATTTACTGTTGTTAGCCTTGGAGAGAAATATCCAGGTGTAGAGCGGTTCGAATGCACGTATGATACCCATGAAGATTAATACGAGATTCTAACTCTATGTTTCAGCCCTATGGCTGGTATATCCTGATAAAGGAATATCATCCTGGGCTTTTTTATTTTGTCTGCTTCGAATGGCATTGACCAACAAAGTGCTTGTATACAAGTATGTAAGTATGATATTAATGTAGGTAGGAGGTGATCTTATTTGGATTTTCTCACATTACCCGCACCGAATGATGCTTCAAAGCCGTTAAGTACACAAGTTTATGATGCAGTTCGTGAAGCGATTATTTGCCTGAAGCTCAAGCCAGGTCAAATGATCTATGAGAATGAACTTGCAGAATCACTTGGGGTAAGCAGAACGCCTATCCGCGAAGCCATCCGCAGCTTGGTAAATGAGCAATTACTTGAGGTTTTACCACAGCGGGGTACGCTTGTTACCTATGTGTCGGAACGCAAGGTGCTGGAGACACGCTTCATTCAAGCACAGCTGGAGCTTGGCGCCTTCCGTATCGCTGCACGGGTATGGGATGAGCATAATCAGAAGCTAACAAAGCAACTTATCCTGCATTCAATACGGGACCAACGAGCTGCCGCTGATAATAATAACGCTGCCTTATTTCTACAACTGGACGAGACGTTTCACCGCATTATTCTGGGATTAGCTAATAACGATACCCTACTTCAGGTCGTATATCATATGCGCGGACATTTAAATCGCCTTCGATATATGCTGTTAGAGGAATACCATCACATGCATCGTATTGTTGATGAGCATGTGGAGATTTTTGCGGCAATTGAAGCTAATAATGAGGAACGAACCGCTCAGCTTTTGGATGACCATTTGGGTAAATTAAATCATGAGTTCCCAGAAATTCGTAAGGTTCATCCACAATATTTTCTTAGAAACATCAGAAATTCAGTAGAATGGAGAGAAGATAAATGAGATTACAAGGGAAAGTTGCAGTTGTTACAGGAAGTGGAAGAGGGATTGGGGGTGCGATGGCTCGTGGTTTCGCAAGAGAGGGTGCACATATCGTATTGATAAGTCGCACATTGTCTCAATTGAAAGAGCAGGAAGCATGGATCCGCGGGAATACAACATCTTCAGTTCTAACCATTGAAGCTGATGTGGGTAGTGAGTCAGATGTACAACGCATTGTCGATGAATCAGTGAAAGCGTTCGGCAAAATTGACATACTGGCTAACTGTGCAGGGATCACAATGGTTTCTCCATCAGAATCGCTATCCTTGGAAAATTGGCATAAGTGTTTACGCATAAATCTGGACGGAACATTCCTCTGCTGTCAGAAGGTTGGTGCACATATGATCGAACGTGGTGAAGGTGGGAAAATGATTAATATTACATCTATCGTTGCGCATGCAGCTATACCTGAGAGAGCTGCATATGCAGCGAGTAAAGGGGGCGTTATGCAATTAACGCAGAATTTGGGTGTTGAATGGGCTAAGCATAATATACAAGTGAATGCGATAAGCCCCGGATTTATCCGTACGGAAATCGTTCAAGATTTAATTAGTAAGGGTGTCCACAAACCAGAGCGAATGATAGCACGAATTCCGGCAGGGCGCCTAGGAGAGGTCGAAGATTTAGTTGGACCTGCATTATTCTTAGCCACGGCGGATTCGAATTATGTCACGGGGACCATTCTGAAGGTTGATGGCGGATGGTTAGCTAACGGATACGTCTAGATTATGAATGGACAGAGCGGACTATTGCAGCGATATCAGCAGTATATTGAACTATGGGTCGCAAAAGTTTGTGAAGACACCGGAAATCACCTATACTGATGTTATTGTTTGACAACATAATACGTGAATGAGAGAGTGGTCCTAAACTTGTCCAAATATCAATTAATTGCAACAACCCCTATGGGGCTTGAGGCCGTGTTAGCACGTGAACTAAAAAACCTGGGCTATATAGATCAGGTTGTGGAGAATGGACGTGTAACCTTCTACGGAGATGAGAAGGATATATGTAGAACCAACATGTGGCTGCGAACCGCAGGAAGGATTCTAGTGAAGCTTGGTGAATTTGAGGCTCGTACGTTCGATGATCTCTTCGAAGGTACTAAGGCGCTTCCTTGGACACATTGGATACCTCAGCTTGGTGAGTTTCCGGTTGATGGTAGATCTCACAAATCACAGTTAACGAGTGTTCCTGCTTGCCAAGGAATTGTTAAGAAAGCGATTGTTGAGAAGCTGAAGCAAAGATACAACACTGAATGGTTTCCTGAATCTGGACCACGTTATGTGGTAGAGGTTACTCTGCTGAATGATATTGCCACGTTAACGATCGATACAACAGGAGCTGGATTACATAAGCGTGGATACCGTAAGGTAGCTACTGAAGCTCCGCTTCGAGAATCCTTAGCTGCGGCCATGATTCTACTAAGTCGATGGCGACCAGAGCGTCCGTTATACGATCCATTCTGTGGTTCAGGTACTATTCCAATTGAAGCTGCGATGATCGGCTGGAACATTGCTCCAGGACTCAAGCGTAGCTTTAATGCTGAAGACTGGACGAACCTGCCTCCAGAGCTGTGGACGCAAACTCGGGAAGAAGCTTATGATCTTATCAAAGACGATGTGCCACTTAATATCATCGGATCAGATATCGATCAGGAAGCAATTGATATTGCTCTATCAGCGGTGAAAAATGCTGGATTTAGTAAGGATATAAAGCTAGAATTGGCACCAGTCGCGGACATTAGCCCAGAGGGAGAATATGGCTGTATAATTTCCAATCCTCCATATGGTGAACGAATCGGTAGCTATGAAGAGGTAGAGCGTGTAAGCCGACAGCTAGGCAAGGTAGCTAAGCGGCTGAGGAATTGGTCTCACTTCATTATCAGCCCGAACAAGAACTTTGAAACCTTATTCGAGCGTCGTGCTGACAAGAAACGCAAGCTTTTCAACGGACAAATTGAATGTACATTTTATCAATATTTTGGTCCATTACCACCGAGGTAAGCCGAATAGTATCATTTAGATCAAATACAAAAACCTAGTGAAGAAGTTCTCCACTAGGTTTTTGTATTTGTAATTCATTTAATTTTCGTTTGAATGGCTTTCAAATAAATGGTAAGTTGAGTATAAGTTTATTCCCTTTATACATCAAAGAATATTTCGAGTAAGGAAAGGGGTACTATCCATGTTCGAACAAACTGCAGCCTATTACGATTTAATCTATAGCTTTAAGGATTATCAGAAGGAAGCTAAGGAAATTCAGGATTATCTGCATAACGTATATCCGGAAGCGGTACGAATTCTAGATATTGCCTGTGGAACTGGCAAGCATGCTCAATTCCTAAGTGAGCATTATCAGGTAGATGGAATAGATAGTAACCCTGTATTTGTTGAGATCGCTGCAAATAGAAATCCTGACGGACAATTCTATTGTAAGGATATGATGAAGTTCCAGCTGCCCCAGCAGTACGATGTGGTTTTATGTTTATTCAGCTCAATTGCGTATGCAAAGTCGTTCGACGCTCTTGTCGATACACTCGGGCAACTACATAATCATACAAAACCTTCTGGTTACTTAATTGTGGAGCCTTGGTTCGCACCAGATACTTATGAATCCAATCGATATGATATGCTTACGGTAGAGGATGAAACACACAAAATTTGTAGAATGTCACATTCGACTAGAGAAGGACTCCTGTCGATACTCCATTTTCATTATCTAGTTAATTCTCGTCAAGGTATTACACATTATAAGGAGAAGCATGAGCTTGGTTTATTCAGTAACAATAATATGCTACAGGCATTCAAGATGTCAGGGTTTTCCGCCGAGTATGATCCAATAGGTATTAGTGGTCGGGGTATGTATGTAGCCAAGATCAAGGGGTGAATGCTATGATTAAAGCAGTCATATTCGATTTCGATGGACTTATCTTAGATACAGAGACACCTGGTTATCATTCTTATCGACAGACGTTCGAGGAGCTAGGTGCACAATTGCCGCTAGAAGAGTGGGCGAAAGGCATTGGAACGACAAACTCCGGTTACTTTCATCCCCTAGATTACCTGGAGCGACAAATTGGTAAGAAGGTTGATCGAGTATTCTTTAAACAGCAAGCAGAAAAAAAGTATCATATTCTTGTTCAATCCATGCAAGTTCGGCCTGGTGTAATCAATTATTTGCAGACAGCACAGAGGTTTGGTTTACGAATTGGACTTGCTTCAAGCTCGAGTCGGAGTTGGGTTGAATCATATCTGAAGAAGTATGAGATATACTCTTACTTTCACGTGATAAGAACGAAAGATGACGTAGCACAAGTGAAGCCAAATCCCGAGCTTTATCTCCAAGCGCTTGAGCATCTTGGTGTGAAGAACTCAGAGGCTATCGTCTTTGAGGATTCGTTGAATGGTCTTCTCGCAGCTAAAGCTGCGGATATCTATTGTGTCATCGTTCCGAATCCGGTGACAAGTCAGCTCGAGTTCTTGACCCATGATTTACGATTAGCGTCTATGGAGGATATTGGGTTAGAGGACATTATCGTTAACATTACCCATCCATGTGAGGAGAAGTGACCTTATGACAGAATATGTAGAACGATTAAAGCAACAAATTAACTTCCTTATGGAGATTGATAAGTTGAAGCTGATTCTTCGTCGGACGATGGTTACAAACAAATCACGATTAGAGAATACGGCAGAGCATTCTTGGCACTTAGCGATGTTCGCGATGATGCTGTGTGAGCATGCGAATGAGCCGGACTTGAATGTTATGCGAGTCATACGAATGGTATTGATCCACGATATTGTAGAGATTGATGCAGGAGATACGATGTTATATGATTCGGTCGGACGAGAGGATAAATCGGTACGTGAACAGGCAGCTGCCAACCGTATTTTCGATCTGCTACCAGAAGATCAACACGAGGAAATTCGTCAATTATGGGATGAGTTTGAAGAAAAGGAAACATCGGAGGCTCTGTTCGCAACTTCCCTAGATCGGTTGCAGCCTTTGCTGCATAATTACTATACAGAAGGAGCAGCATGGAAGAAGCATGGTATTACGAGTAGTCAAGTGATGGAGGCGAATGCACATATCGCTGAAGGGTCAGAGATCTTATGGGAATTTGCTGAGGAGCTGATTCGATCGTCTGTAGCCAAGGGATACTTAGCGCCTTAATATATCACATCACAGACTACCATCAAGATAGGAGTGAAGGAGTATCTACAAGGCGATCATATTCGACTTTGACAATACATTAATCAATTATAATCGTTGTGAGCAGGACGCTTTAAGGCAAACGTTACTTACACATCAGATCATTGACGAGCAAGAGATTTCCTGGAATGATTTCAGCAAGGTTTATGACCCCATTAATTGGTCATATTGGGAAAGACGACATACGCTAACTAGGTCGGAACTAACTTTATTCACATTCCGAGATGCGCTTCATGCTTACTTAGGCGATAGCAAGCTTGCGGATGTGCTTGCACAAGCATATTGGGATTTGTTCTGTAGCATCTGTCATTTCGAACCTGGCGCTCACGAAATTCTAACCTATGTAAGTAGCTTATATCGAATAGGTATGATTACGAACGGATATGGTGATTCACAGCGCAAGAGATTACAAGCCTGTGGAATTGATGGATTCTTCCATTCCCTGATGATATCCGATGAGGTTGGTGTGAATAAACCAGATTCATTAATCTTCGAGCTGGCGTTGGAGGATCTGAAGGTGTCTAGAGAGCAAGTGCTGTTCGTAGGGGACTCCTTGAATGATGATTATCATGGTGCCAAGAATGCCGGAATTGACTTTTGTTTCTATAATCCACTGGGCACGGTGATTGATGAGGAATATACGCCGCTATATCACATTCGTGAGCTCTCGCAGTTACGTTCGATTGTTTAAATCGGGGCAGGGGGCATTTCATTCATGGCATATGATTTAACTAAGTTTCTGGTTATTGGGATATCTTCTCGTGCGTTATTCGATCTATCTCTTGAGGATAACATCTTTATGAATGAAGGTTTAGAACCATACATTGCCTATCAGCACGAGCACGAGGATGATGTATTAAAGCCAGGCAGTGGGTTTCCTTTAGTTCGTGCATTACTTCGCTTGAATGAATTGTTCCCGGATGATCGTAAGACAGAGGTTATTATCATGTCTCGGAATACAGCGGATACGAGTATGAGAATATTTAATTCCATCGCGCACTATGGCTTAGATATTACCCGTGCCGCATTAACTGGCGGTGCATCATTAGCACCTTACCTAAAGGCCTTTGATATTGATTTATTCTTGTCGGCTTCAGAAGAGGATGTTCAAGCTGCGATTGATGCTAATGTAGCTGCTGGATTCATCTACACACATCCCGAGTTATATGAATCTGACATTGATCAAATCAGGGTTGCCTTTGATGGAGATGCGGTGCTATTCTCCGATGAGTCTGAACTTATATATAAGAATGAAGGACTAGATGCATTCTTGAAGCATGAGAAGGATAACGCTCGAAAGATGCTGCCAGAGGGTCCTTTTGCCAAGTTATTAAAAACGATCTCTTACCTACAGCACCACATTGAAGCGGGGAAATCTCCAATACGCACTGCTCTTGTAACTGCACGGAATAGCCCTGCTCATGAACGAGTCATTCGCACACTCAGGGAATGGCATGTGCGAATTGATGAAGCCTTCTTCCTCGGTGGGGTATCTAAAGCAGAGGTTCTGCAAGCGTTTGGGGCTCATATTTTCTTTGACGACCAGGATGTGCACCTTGGTCCTGCCTCACAGCACGTACCCGTCGCTAGAGTGCCATACAAGAAACAATAGACAATCGCAACCATTATGCTATACTGATTCATGTAACTAACCTAATAGTTTTCCACGGGGAGCTGGAATTGGCCGGCTGAGAGAGTATCCCTCAAGATACTGACCCGCAACCTGATCTGGATAATGCCAGCGTAGGAATCGGACTGAATCGATCTATGTGACTTATGGCGCTTTCCTCTTGAGGGGCGTCTTTTCTATGTTTAATGACGCCTATGAGAGAGAGCAGATTATGGTAAAAGGTTAAGGGACAAATAGAGAGAATGGAGAGATGCACATGTTTAAGATTAACAAGGCAACAAAATTAGTATTATTGATGATGCTTGTAGTTGTTCAAGTAACGGTTATTGGTTGTGGGAATACGAATGAGAAGGAAGCCGGAACGGATAAGAAGGATGATAGCAAGAAATTACAAGAGATTACTGTAGTTCTTGATTGGACTCCAAATACAAATCATACTGGGCTTTATGTTGCAAGAGATAATGGTTATTATGAGGAAGCAGGCTTGAATGTAACCATTGTACAACCAGGTGAATCAGGTGCTGATACGATGGTTGCTGCTGGTAATGCTCAATTTGGTGTAAGCTATCAGGAGTCGGTGACATTAGCGCGTACTCAGAATGTACCGCTTGTATCAATAGCTGCGGTAATCCAGCATAATACCTCTGGTTTTGCAACACCCGTTAGTAAGAATATTAAATCACCCAAGGATTTCGAAGGTAAGGTATATGGCGGCTGGGGCTCCCCAGTAGAGGATGCAATGCTTGAATCCATGATGCTAAATGAGAATGCAGATCCAACCAAGGTTGAGAATGTAAGCATCGGTGATGCCGATTTCTTCACGGCCGTTAAGAGAGACATAGACTTCGCATGGATATATTATGCTTGGACAGGTGTAGAGGCAGAGCTTCGTGGTGATGAGATTGATATGGTTTACTTACGTGACTATGCAATTGAATTGGATTATTACACTCCAGTTTTGGTTACGAATGAAAAGATGATTGCTGATGAGCCTGATACCGTTAAGGCATTCATGAAAGCAACAGCACAGGGCTATCAATTCGCAATGGATGAACCGGTGAAGGCTGCAGACCTATTCGTGAAGGCTGAGCCTGACTTGAATGCAGAGCTAGTGAAGGCAAGCCAACAATGGTTAAGCACACGATACCAGGATGATGCCCCTCGTTGGGGAGAGCAGAAGCTTGAAGTATGGAACAATTATGCTGATTGGATGACGAAGTACAATCTATTAGAAGGAACATTCGATGCAGCAAAAGCGTTCACGAATGATTACCTACCAGAATAATGTATCCATTAAAGAGAGGAGCTTACACATGGCAAATGCGCTTGTAAGTATTCAGATTATCCCGCGAACTAAGAACAATGAGGATGTTATTCCTTACGTAGATAAGGCAATAGCCGTTATTGACCGATCTGGAGTAAAGTACCGTGTGGCACCACTAGAAACGACGATGGAGGGGGAGCTTGACCAGCTACTTAATGTTGTTAAGGAAATGAATGAAGTGATGATAGCTGAAGGCTGTCCGAGTGTTATCTCACAAATCAAGATTCTGTATGGTCCAAGCGGTGTCTCGATGGACAAGCTGACAGAGAAGTATGATCGATAATGAGTAGAACATTAATTAATGTAGTTAACAAAGGATGGCCGCCCATAGTGGCGGTTATCCTTATCTTAACTAGTTGGGAGTTACTTGTTAACTGGCTAGGAATTGAAAAGTGGTTTCTTCCAAGCCCTACGGATATTATCCGTGAGGGTATTATTTCATGGCCTCGTTTGTGGTTGCATACAACATCAACACTTCAGAAGATATTAATCGGTTTTCCGACTGGTGTGCTTGCTGGGGTAATGATCGCTGTTGTTATGCACTTGTCCAAGCCAATTAAATCTGCTTTCTCGCCATTGCTTATTATCTCGCAGAACATTCCTATGATCGTACTTGCTCCTCTATTTGTAGTATGGTTCGGTTACGGGATGTTCCCAAAGATTATTGTAGTAGTACTTGTATGTTTTTTCCCCATTGTTGTATCCATGACCACAGGTCTTGTTGAGACTGATCGAAGCTTATTTAACTATATGCGTATGATAGGCGCCAGCCGCCGTCAAATCTTCACGAAGCTAGAGCTCCCATTCTCACTTCCTTACCTGTTCGCTGGATTGAAGATTTCTGCAACCTATAGCGTGATGGGTGCTGTAATTGCCGAATGGCTTGGTGGTAGCAGTGGATTAGGCCGTTACATGGTTCTTTCATATAAGAGTTTTCGTAATGACCGAGTATTCACAGTAGTGTTCGTAATCGTCACGCTAAGCTTGCTCATGTATGCTTTGATTGTGATATTACAGAAGCTCATTATTCGTTGGAATTCTCGCTCTGTCAAGGAGGGAAGCTAATGCAGCCTAAGCTGGAGGTAAGAGGTATTGGTAAATCGTTCAGTAACCTAGGAGCGGATAATTTCGTGATTAAGGAGCTTTCTCTCTATGTCAACGAGGGAGAGTTTGTTTCGATAATTGGACCTTCTGGAAGTGGAAAGAGCACTGTGTTCCATATGATCGGGGGACTGCTGCAACCTGACCTAGGAGAAATTCTATTAGATGGTAAGGATATAACAGGCAGGAGAGGACATATCAGTTATGTACCCCAGCAGCACTCGTTATTCCCATGGAGAACCGTATTAGAGAATACTGTCCTTGCGATGGAGGTTTCGGGAGTCTCGAGCAAGAAGCAATCGCGCGAGCTAGCTAAGGAATGGTTAGCAAGAGTCGGACTTCAGGGCTATGAGTCAGCATACCCAGATGTATTATCTGGAGGTATGCAGCAGCGTGTTGCCTTTCTAAGGGCACTACTAAGTCCGCAAGAGGTGATGTGTTTGGATGAGCCTTTCGGTGCATTAGACGCACTTACAAGGATGGATATGCAACGTTGGTTGCTTGCACTCTGGGAGGACTCCAGAAGATCTGTGCTATTCGTAACTCACAGCATTGAAGAAGCCCTATTCTTGTCTGATCGCATATACGTGTTCTCAGAAAAACCTACTGGCGTACTTGAAGAGATAATTGTCCCATTCCAACGTCCGCGAGGGGAAGATATTCTACAGCATAGCGACTTTATACGTTTGCGAGCACACATATATAGTCTGATGAAGAAGGAGACAATCATATGAAATGGATTGATGCACACATTCATCCCGATCTTTATAGCTTGGATGATCGAAAGCAATTATTAGAGCAGTTAGGTGTCAATGTAGAGGCAATAATTGCTGTTTCCTTACATCAGGATTCATGTAGAACAAATCTAGAGTTAGCTCATGCATACTCTGGCATGTACTTACCTGCCTTTGGATACCATCCTGAGCAGCCCATTCCCGATATGGAGGTTGAACAGCAATTATTCGCATGGATCCGCGAGCATCATACGGAGGCTATTGCTATTGGAGAGGTTGGTTTACCTTATTATACTCGAACAGAATTTGAGGCAAAGGGAATATCGTATAATCTTAATCCGTATATTTCCTTGCTTGAGAGATTTATTCTGTTATCTATCGAATTGAATAAACCGATCATCCTTCATGCTGTTTATGAGGACGCAGACATTGTATGTGGTTTGTTGGAGAAGCACTGCGTTACTACTGCACATTTTCACTGGTTCAAGGGTCCAGAGCACACAGTTAAGAGGATGGCTAGGAACGGTTATTACATATCCATATCACCTGATGTTTGTTACGAAGAAGAAATTAGAGAGCTAGTTCGGATTTATCCAATTGAACAGCTTATGGTAGAAACCGACGGTCCATGGCCATTCGAGGCTCACTTCAAAGGAAAGACCACATTACCTAGTATGGTTAGGGATGTGGTTCACGAAATTGCTGTACTGAAAGGCCTAGACCCTCTGAAGGCAGCTAGCATTATAAATGAAAACACACGAAGATTTTATCGAATAGAATAGATCACACAAATGTATTAATATTCTGTCCTATATCAACAAGTACACTACTCTCCATGTAAATCTGATTTTGTAATTGTCGTTCTTTGGATTGATGCTCTCTAGAATTACTTGGGTGATCTTCGGTCAATTGTTGGTTATTATCGTGTCTATGGCTATCGATGATATTGATGGAATCAACCGGCTCTAAACGTGAACTTGATCTAATGTACATAATCCTCATCTCCTTGTTATACATACTTATTACCACAAGGGGAGATTAATGAAACGAAATCAATACTTCTTTTCCTTCTGTTCATTCCGGAACCAACCACTCATATAGAGAAAATCCAATGAAGTAGATCATCACGAGTCCAATTACTATGGCTAATCCTATAATCGTCTTCATATTTGATCTATCTTTCGATTTCATGTATGTCAACACCTCTAGTTTATAGACTAAGCTTATTATCGGATATGGAAGCTGAATTTATTCCGCAATTTATTGTATGATAAGAATAAAAACTGTGGGGTGGAATCAGGGATGTTCCGAAAAGGAAAGAGACCTGAGTCTACAGGAAAGTACACAAACAATGGAGGAGACGATAAGTAAATGATTAAGATGAATAGCGATATTAATCCTTACAGAGATAATGTACAAGGAAAGGCCAACGAGCCAATAACTGTTGCTGGACTTCTAGATCGATCCCGACGCGAGTTGGGAGCGGATTATACAGGAGGTCCATCAGATTGGACGCTGGAGAACATATATGATCGACTTGAATACAATGCTCCTCGGATTGCTATTATCGGCGGCTCCTCAGATCACCCTGCGCATATTCTTGATTATGAAACCGTATCCAAAGCTGCTATTAGTATATGGAAGCATGGTGGAGTCCCATTCTATTTCAGTACGCCTGTGCTGTGTGATGGAACCGCACAGAGTAATATGGGGATGTCATACTCGCTGCAGAGCCGTAACGTAATTGCTGAGATGGTCGTGAATCAGATGGAAGCCCATTCCTATCATGGTGCATTCGTTATTCAGGGCTGTGATAAACAGCCGCTCGGTGTGTTAAGTGGTCTCGCTCATCTAGATCGTGTAAGACAATATCGGGGGGAAGCACCTGTATTCGCTAGCTTCTGCCCTTCCCATGTACTTAAGGGTGGCAGCATTCCAGATGACCTGAGAAGGGAGCTGGCTCAATTAGCGTCACTTGCGACTGTGGCGGGTTATGATGATATTGCATCAGATATCGATGAAGCTGTTAGCTATATTCTGCAGTGTTCGTCGAATACGGCATTCCAGGGTGTATTCCTAAGAGCGATCGAAAGAGGCATATTGACCGAGGAGCAGCAAAAGTTTTTCGAGAAAAGTCTCGCTGTGAATACTTGTGATGCCAAGGGTGGAATATGCGCATTCCATGGAACAGGGAACAGCTCTAGAGAAGTCACGGCAGGATTTGGTGTCGTATATCCAGCCCTTGAGCTGTTGACAGACCCTCCAACATTCATGCAGGTTGATAAGGCAATAGAAGCGCTATTCTTCATAGTGAATAAACGAGAATTTAGCGTAAGCAAGCTAGTGATTGCTAATATTAAGAATACAATCAGGCTTCATAGTGCTAGTGGTGGGTCGTCTAATCTGATTATGCATATGGTTGGTGCAATGATATATGCTGGATATGATTTTTCACTTGAGGACATTGAGCGTGTATTGATGGAGTATCCCATTCCTGACTTGTATGATTATAGCCTCACAGAGGGACGAGACATCTATGCGCTTGCACAGCAATGCTGCTCAGGTGAAATTCGCGGGATGGAAACACTGATCTATGAGCTTGGGCGTAATGGTGTACCCATGGATCTGGATGCTCCTACCGTGAGTGGTCAAACCTGGCGGGAAAGGCTTGCAAACACTGAAGGGCTTAGCGCGGATGGTGTGAAGGATAATCCGATTATCCTGAGTAAGCCAAGACGTCAATTTAGTGGTGTTGATGTATTGAGAGGTAATTTCTTTAATCAGGCTGTAGTAAAAGTAAGCGGGATGCCAACAAAGCAATTGGATCAATTCGATAACAAAGTGGCTTTCATTCTTTACTTCGAGAATGAGGAGCAAGCTAACCAGCATCTATTAGATATTCACTTATTGGATAAATTAAAATCGAAACGAATATTCAAACTGGAACATTTGATTGTTATGGCTAACCATAATGCTAACATGAATACGAATGAGCTTAAGCTGTTGAATTATGAAGAGATTTTCGATAAATCGGTCAGCAATGAATGGCTTAAGCTGGCTATTGTTATCTCTGGCCAAGGACCTGAAGCATTCGGGATGCCGGAAATGTTCACGCCGATGCAGCATATTAATGCTCATCGTCAGCTCAAACGGTTAGCGACTCTAATTAGTGATGGACGCTATTCAGGTGTTACCTACGGTGCGGCGATTGGCCATATGACACCAGAGGCCTTCCGTGATGGAGACATTCTCTACTTACAGGATGCTGATCTGCTGCATCTGCAATTCCGTAATAAGCGTATAGACTTGTTAGACGCTGAGCAATTTGCTATGGGTCATCTTACGCGATCGTCTGAGAATCTGCGTGTTCTGCGAGCAGAGCTAGCTCAGACTCGAATGAATAGCTTGCGCATGAGACAAAGACGGATTGCAGCATCGAATCGCTTCCGAGATTGCACCGATGCTTCTTGCGGTGTAGTTCCCATGAGCGTAGCGCTTGATGCGGATATGGATTGGAATGATTCTAGGCAGTGAGTGCTTAATCTTGAATAATTGTTCTAATTCAGAAGCAAACTGTGGTAGAAAGTAAGAATGAGAAGGAGGGATCAACTGTGTACAAACCTGAAGAGAATGAGGAACTGCGAGATTTACTTACTCATCAAGCAGGAGCTACAGATTTGCATGAAACAAGAAAAACAGATGAACCCATGGTTATTGATCCACCGGTAGTTAGTGTAGGGCCATACGATACCAGGACAGGAAAATTCAATACGGTAAAGGATTAGATAAAGATATTTAAAAGCACCCTCGGGTGCTTTTTTATTTGCACCGAAAACCGATCTAGTCTCCGGTGCAAATCATTATTCAGCTCCACAATCCTGCGCGATCTGCATTGCCTGCTCTCCGTTCTCTTCTTGCACTATGGCGGTTAGAATAATGTTCACTCCTGAGACCATATTGCCGGGTTCTCCTGAGCTCAAGCCACTAGCACTTACGCTTGTCGCAGCTAGAATTCCAGCGTCACGGTTGAAGTCACCGCCCAGTGTTAGAGAACCCAGACTTGGTATATGGCCAGTGATAGGATTACCTGGATCATGACCGTTGCCGGGGTATCCGTCGAATTGGTCAATTGATGCTTCGATCACTTCAAACTCACGCTTCATCTTGTTCAAGGCCTCATTGGCCTGTTCAGCACTTCTAAAATAAACGATGATCGGTTTCTCAGGCATCGTAGGAATCTCCTTTGCAAGAATTGATGTTAGTCCACCAACTTAGCCTATCCGAAATGATAATAGGTATGCACGGTGTATTGGTGAAACTGAAAACTTGAATAGAAAACAAGAAAAAACCGCAGAGCTCTGAGGCTAAGCGGTGTTGATTATATCGGTGCCCCTTGCAGGGCACCTCATGGGAGAGGAGAAACCGGATGAAGATCTTATGGGGAAACGTAAGTCTTCTCCGCGGTTATCTACGACATCTCTCGACGCCGATATATTAAGGATAACCGATTTCCATAGTTCTATACCTCATGATGAAAAATGTTAAAGCATTCACGAGCCACCTACTGCTTCTTTGTCTTTTCTAACCAAATAGAATATGGTACTATGAGTGCTAAACACGAGCTTTTAATGAAGGAGATACAAGGTGAGAGTTATATCTGGCTCGGTGCGAGGTCGGAATTTGAAAGCCGTTCCTGGTATGAATACACGTCCAACGACGGATAAGGTGAAAGAAGCCATATTCAGTATGATAGGTCCTTACTTTGACGGTGGCTTAGTACTCGATCTATTTGCTGGAGCTGGTGGATTAGGTATCGAGGCTATAAGTAGAGGAATTGCACGAGGTATCTTCATTGATATTGAACGTGCTAGTGTGGATATTATTAAACAGAATTTACAATCAACTGGACTCATCGAACAATCAGAGGTATATCGAAATTCAGCAGAGCAGGCGCTAAAGGTACTACAACGTAGAGAGCTTAAATTTGATTTAGTATTCCTAGATCCACCTTACCGCATGAAGAAGATGGACGAGCTGTTAATGATTATTGAGGAACGCCATTTACTTGCACTAGGCGCTAAGCTTGTACTCGAGCATGATACCCGAACACGTTATGCGGAGCAGATTGGCGGGTTCGCGTGCATTCGAAAGGCAGAATACGGTGAGACAACAGTGTCAATTTATGAATGGAAGGGGGATGTGATTCAATGAAGATTGCAGTGTACCCTGGGAGCTTCGATCCACTTACGATGGGGCATCTAGATATTATAAAGCGAGCGGCCGATGTATTCGATCATCTGATCGTTGCAGTTCTTAACAACGCTAGCAAGAATCCATTATTTACTATACCTGAGCGTCTTGAATTATTACATGAGGTGATACATGACTTGCCGAACGTTGAGGTGGATAGCTTTAATGACCTGCTCATTCATTATATGGAAACAAAGGGTGCTAAGGTCATTGTTAGAGCCATTCGTTCTGTATCCGATTATGAATATGAGCTACAATTAGCGACGATGAATCGTAAATTGGGTGATCAAGTGGAGACATTGTTCATGACATCAAGTCCTGAGTATTCATACTTGAGCTCAAGTATTGTGAAGGAGATTGCCCGCTTCCAAGGACCTGTATCCGAGCTCGTACCACCAGTTGTCGAACAAGCACTGAAGCGGAAGAATCCACAATTATTTAGCTAGACCGCGTTCGGTTAGAGTAAATTACTGCTGCAAGCAAGAAAGTGACTACGATGAATATGACTGAAGAATTTCGCCAAGGCACGTACATATCCCAGAATACCATAGTGTCAACGACTAATGAGGGAGCTTCGTTACTCAGAAAGCTTGGAACAACTGGTGAGAGCCATCGATGGTATGGCAGCCACAATAGGAAGACGAGAAGTATGGATAGGACACTCTGAACAGCTCTAGCTAGTAAGAAAGGTGAATATCGAATGTCTGTACCGTGTAGTAGCGCTCGAACCTGCAGATGTACAGATAATCCACCCCAAGCGATCATCCCACTGAGTAACACGGTTTTTATTAAGATAGACATATGCTCCAGTTGTGTCACAGAGTAAATACCGATATGGACTTCTGATAATCCTGCGATGAGGGGATCCAAGCTGGTGGTCCATAGAGAGTTGGGATGATCTAGAAACCGTATGATGTTTATGAAAAATCCTGAAATACCTGATACAGCAACTAATTCTAGAAGTACGGAGAACATCATGATTGTCCCGCCAATCATCATCAATTTCTGCAAGGAGCCAGATACTGCTTCACCTAATAGCTGTCCGAAAGAACGTTGATCCTGTTGTCGCGCTTCGTGAATGGCCATATTCACCTTGGACCATATGGATTTCAGTGGATCATCTTGCAGCTGCTCTCCAGTCACATCCTTGGGTAAGTGATAATTACGGAATATGATTGCACAGCCAAGCACAGAAATGTAATGGACAATACAGATGAATAAAGCTAGTTCAGGTCGTTGTAGAAAAGCCACAGAAACAATGGTTATCATGAAGATTGGATTGGCAAAATGGGAGAGCATCGTTATTCGTTCACCCGCAAGCTGATCTATTCGGCCTGCCTTGCGAAGCTTAACTACGACCTCGACTCCTGCGGGAGATCCTGCAAGTATTGCGGTTATGAAGGACCAACCAGAAATGCCTGGCAAACGGAATAATCTTCGAAGAAGCGGATCAATCAGCACACCTAATGTATGTGCTATACCATAAGCCATAACAATTTCGCATAGAATAAAAAAAGGTAGAAGTGCAGGGAATACCATATTCCACCAAATACGCAAACCTAATGTAGAAGCAGCGAGCGCTTGAGAAGGATAGGCGAGCACACCTACCACTGTGCAAGTCGCTATAATGCCGATAAGGAATGTGAATGTTCGATCTTGGTAGCTAAGCTTTAAAAATCGCATTGGATACATCCTATCTATATATAGTTATTGTGCTGTGGTTGGGTTGTGTTACATGTTACGCTATAATTAGAAAGAATAGACCAAGCTAATATGCTATTCCGTCTTGTGGAAGCCGCATGTTGGACATATAAAGATGGGGTTGAGGGTGCTTGAGAGGAGTTTCATTACATGATTAAACGAGATATATGGGTAACAACACTCGCTATGATATTCTTCTTCATCGTCACCTATGGACTTTTTTTTATGAGTACGCCTTATGTCATTCAGAAGCCAGGAACTGCCGAGGATGTAGGACCGATGGTACAGGTGAATGATCCAGCTGTTGTCGAGGGAAGCGTTCTAATGCTGACAACGGTACGTCAGATGTATCCGAATTGGTTCATGTATGTGGTCGCACACTTCAATTCCAAGTGGGATATCTATGTGGAGAAGGACTTGCGTCCGCCTGGTGAGTCTCGTGCAGACTATAGTGAAAGGCAAGCTATCGTGATGTTGTCGTCTCAGAGTAATGCACTGCAGGCAGCCTATGAAGCGGCGGGTATCCCATATTTTTTGGATTACAAGGGTGTTGTCATTAATCGAGTGATCGAGGGAATGCCTGCCGCTGGTATTCTACAAATCGGAGATGTGATTGTCGAGTTCGATCGTAAAGCGATTACGCGTAGTGATGAAGTATTCGATTGGGTTAAAGGAAGGAAAGTCGGTGACAAGGTATCGATCGGATACAAACGTAAAGGTGAGCTTCTATATTCTGATATTGTGATGGGTGATTACTCTCTCTTGCCGAATGAACAGGGCGAGGTAGTGAAGAATCTAGAGCCACATCCCGGTCTAGGCATATCACCTGTAGATGTTGCAGAAATTCGTGCAGAGCATGTGAACCAGCAAGTATCGATAGATGTAAAGGATATAGGCGGTCCATCAGCTGGCTTAATTTTTGCTCTAGAAATTTATGACCAATTAACACCGGGCGATCTAACTAAGGGTTATCGCATTGCAGGAACGGGTACAATAAGTCCTGAAGGAACCGTCGGTCCAATCGGGGGAATCCATCATAAGGTTGTTGCAGCCGATCGTGAAGAAGCTGATCTATTCTTCGTGCCTGTCAATAATGAGAAGGCTGCGATTGAAAGGGCAGACGAGCTTGACATCGATTTGAAGATCATTCCCGTTACTACCATTCAGGATGCACTTGACTATTTGCGTGATATCCCTATAATTACAGAGTAGCTCGTATTAGACAAATAACGTTTTTTACTAAATTCATTGACAACAGAATGCAAAACTCGCTATAATTACTTTGTTTGTTTGAGGTGATACATTGTGTTAATCCATTTGCGTGAACTATACGGCAAACAAGAGAAGGTTCACCTCGCTGATAAGATCGATATCTCTGACATTGTTGACAATCATCTGAGCATTAGCAAATCTGGGCTGGTACATACAGAAGCGGATGCGATTTATGAAGCTGGGAATGTTAGGGTGAACGCTCATGTTCACGTTGATCTTGAACTTATCTGCTCGAGATGCTTAGCGGCCTTCGAGGAGCCTTTAGATTTCTCGTATACTGAATTGTTCTCTAATGAGACTCCGAAGGAAGACGAGGAGCCTGCTGATATAGATGATACGGTTAATGTTGTGACCGAGGATAAGATCAGTTTAGACCCGTACACTAAAGAGCATATCTTATTGGAACTACCGATGTTTCCATTATGCAGCGAGCATTGCAAGGGGCTATGCCCCGCTTGTGGTGTTAATCTCAATGAGGAAGCATGTAATTGTACCGAAGAGCTAACGGACCCGCGTTGGAGCGGATTAAAGGGTTTTCTAAGCAAGTAGATTCTGATTAGGAGGTGGGCAATATGGCAGTACCCCAAAGAAGGACATCAAAAACTCGTCGCGACAAGCGCCGTACTCACTTTAAACTAAGTGTACCGGGCATGGTAAAGTGTGACAATTGTGCAGAATTAAAGCTAGCACATCACGTTTGTAAATCGTGTGGATCTTATGACGGTAGAGATATCGTTAAAGCCTAGTGATTATACAATCCTATCAAAGAAAGCATTTCACAATTTGTGAGATGCTTTTTTTGTTCTTTCCTTTTCATGCGGAATTATATATACTACTACTAGTATCAGGTATTAAAAAGCAGTAAACTCATTTTTCTAAGGAATGCTCCGCTTAAAGGTGGTGATTGTGATCGACCGTCTGCCCAAAAAAATACGTCAGCAGCAATTAACTGATTCCATAGAACAGAATCCATTCATCACCGATGATGAATTGATGCGTAAGTTCAATGTTAGTATTCAAACGATTCGCCTAGACCGTATGGAGCTCTCCATACCTGAGCTGCGGGAACGAATGAAACTAATGGCAGAACAATCCTATGACCAAGTACGCTCATTGCCCTTACATGAAATTATTGGAGATGTGATAGATCTACAGCTGGATAAGAGTGGTATCTCTTTATTCGAGATTATGGATCATCATGTTTTCTCACGTACAAAAATTGCGCGAGGACATCATATCTTTGCCCAAGCTAATTCACTTGCAGTCGCAGTCATTAATGAGGAAGTGGCATTAACTGCCTCAGCCGAAATTCGATTTGTTCGTACTGTTGTTTTAGGGGAGAAATGTATAGCTAAGGCATATGTGCGTTCGATCTCGAAGGCTCGAACTAAAGCGCGCGTAGAAGTCTTAACCTATGTAGGTGAAGAGCTTGTTTTCCAAGGTGATTTTGTCATTTTTCGTATTCATAAAGAGTAGGAGGTCTCATCATGAGAATTGCTATCGATGCTATGGGAGGAGATCATGCTCCTGAGTCAAATGTTGAAGGAGCTTTATTGGCAGCTAGAGAATGGAATGATATCGATATTATTCTAGTTGGAGATGAAACGCGAATACTGCCATTACTGAAGGATAAACCACCCAATATACATATACATCACACCACAGAGGTCATTCTAGCTGACGACGAGCCCGTGAAGGCAGTTCGAAGGAAGAAGGATGCATCAATGGTAGTTGCAGGCAGATTAGTAAAGGAACGCGAAGCTGATGCCATGATTTCTTCTGGGAATACCGGCGCTTTAATGGCGACAGGCTTGCTCATTATCGGGCGGATTGAAGGTGTTGAGAGGCCTGCTCTTGCTCCTATGCTTCCGTCTTCGGATGGAAGAGGCGTGCTTGCTCTTGATTTGGGTGCTAACATGGATGCTGAGCCCCAGCATTTAGTACAGTATGCGATTATGGGACGTGTTTATCGAGAGCTTGTACATGGGATGAGTAATCCTCGAATTGCCTTATTGAATGTTGGTACTGAAGAGATGAAGGGTAATGAACTTACTAAGGCTGTTTTTCCGTTGCTTCAGCAAGCCCCGATCCATTTTATTGGTAATGTTGAAGCTCGTGATGTTCTTGAAGGTAATTGTGATGTACTCATCTGTGATGCATTCGTTGGTAACATTCTACTTAAAGCCTTTGAAGGGGCTTCATCTACGATATTCTCTGCTATAAAAAAAGAGTTCACCCGCAACTTCTTAACGAAGATTGCAGCAGCAATCGTAGCTCCAGGCTTACGCAAATTCAAGAATAAGATGGATTATCGCGAGCACGGTGGGGCACTGCTATTAGGTGTGAATGGTGTATGTATTAAGAGTCATGGCTCATCAGATGCTACCGCAATTAAGAGCTCGGTTAGACAAGCACGTGATGCGTTGAGGGTAGGCAGCCTAGTTGGAGCCATCTCTGCAGAAATTAATAGAAGGTGAGTGGTTACTTCATGGGAATTATACCAGTTGGAATTATAGGAACAGGTAGTTATGTACCTGAACGGATATTAACGAATAAAGAGCTTGAGGCTATGGTTGAAACGAATGATGAATGGATCGTGACTCGTACTGGAATCAAGGAAAGAAGATTGGCATCCGCTGAGCAAACGACAACTGATATTGCAACTGAAGCAGCAAGAAGAGCTATCGCTAATGCGGGATTAATGCCTGAGGATATCGATCTAATCATCGTTGCTACAATTACACCAGAAGCAACCTTTCCCTCAACTGCCTGCAAACTTCAAGAAAGATTAGGAATGAAGAAGGCTGCTGCATTCGACTTATCGGCAGCTTGCTCTGGCTTTATATATGCTATGGCTAATGCTTCTAACTTTATCGCACTGGGTACATATAAATATGCATTAGTTATTGGTGCAGAGACATTGTCGAAGATTACGGATTACACGGATCGTAATACTTGCATTCTGTTCGGTGACGGAGCAGGAGCAGTTATTCTTGGACCAGTTGCTGAAGGACGTGGCTTTAAATCGTTCGAGCTTGGTGCTGACGGTACCGGTGGAGACCTCTTGAAGGTTAATGAGAACGGACATATTCACATGGCTGGTCGTGATGTGTTTAAGTTTGCAGTTCGTATTATGGGATCTACCGCAGAAGAAGCGTTACGGAAAGCTAATCTGACTAAAGGGGATATCGATTTATTAATTCCTCACCAAGCCAATATGCGGATTATTGAATCTGCTATGGAGCGATTAGATTTGAATATTGATAAGTGTATTGTGAATTTAGATCGTTATGGCAACGTTTCAGCTGCCTCGATTCCACTTGCGTTAGCGGAAGCAGTAGAGACCGGTCGCGTAAAGGAAGGCGATTGTTTACTATTCGTTGGCTTTGGCGGTGGTTTAACTTGGGGAGCAGCTGTACTGATCTGGTAATTATTATTGGTACAATTAACTCGATTTGATGGAGGTTACTTACTTGAGTAAATTAGCGCTAATCTTCCCAGGGCAGGGTGCACAATCGGTTGGCATGGGACTTGATGCCTATGATACTAATGCATTGGCTAGACACGTATTCGATAAAGCGGATGAAGTATTAGGCTATTCATTAACGAATCTAATCTTTCAGGGTCCAGAGGATCAGCTTAGGCTAACTTATCATACACAGCCAGCATTATTAACAACGAGCATTGCTTATTACGAATTACTCCGTTCTGCTGAAATTCGACCAGATTATGTAGCAGGGCACAGCTTAGGTGAGTATAGCGCTCTTGTTGTTGCCGGTGTTCTGACATTCGAGGATGCCGTGAGAACGGTTCGTCTCAGAGGTGAATTCATGGATCAAGCTGTTCCCGCGGGTCTAGGGGCAATGGCTGCTGTTCTAGGTGCTGATCGAGATGCTCTAGCTTCATTATGTGCTACAATAACGAGGGATACTGGAGTAGTTGAGCTTGCAAATGTAAATTGTCCTGGTCAGATTGTAGTTTCTGGCAGCAGTGAAGGAGTTCAAGCAGTGGTAGATCAAGGCAGAGGTATAGGGGCGAAGAGGGTCATTCCCCTTGTTGTCAGCGGTCCATTTCATTCCTCATTAATGAAGCCCGCATCTGCGAAGCTCGATGAAGTTCTGCGAGGACTAGCATTCCAGGATGCAGCAATACCTGTCGTCGCTAATGTTACAGCCGAGCCTGTTGTACACTCGGATGTAATTCGTGACCTATTAGTACAGCAAGTGTACTCCCCAGTACTATGGGAGGATTGTATCAACCGTATGATCGCTGATGGAGTGGATACTTTCGTAGAGGTAGGGTCTGGAAGCGTGCTAACTGGTTTAAACAAGAAAATTAATAAAGATGTAAGCTGCTATACGTTGGACAGTATAGAAGCAATCAACAACTTTATTAGCAGATAACACAAACAATTGATATACGAAGAAGGAGATATCACATGCTTAATGGTCAAGTAGCACTTGTAACAGGAGCTTCACGTGGCATTGGTAGAGCAATAGCGCTAGTATTAGCCAAGGCCGGTGCTGATGTTATTGTCAACTACGCAGGAAGTGAAAGCGCCGCTGAAGAAGTTGTACAATTGATTAGAGGCATGGGGAGAAGAGCTGAGAAGATTCAAGCTCATGTCGGGAATTCTGAGCAAGCTGAGAGTATGATAAAAGCTGTTATTGAGCAATTTGGAACAATTGATATCCTGGTGAATAATGCTGGGATTACGCGGGATAATCTAATTATGCGAATGAAGGAAGAGGAATTTGATGATGTAATTAATACGAATCTGAAGGGTGTATTTAATTGTATTAAAGCAGTGACTCGACCGATGATGAAGCAGCGTTCGGGTAAGATCATTAATATATCCTCTGTTGTGGGTGTACTGGGTAACCCTGGTCAAGCAAATTATGTAGCAGCCAAAGCGGGTGTTATTGGTTTAACCAAAGCAACAGCTCGGGAGCTGGCATCACGTAATATTACAGTTAATTGTATAGCGCCAGGATTCATTGAAACTGAGATGACTGACAAGCTTCCTGAGGATGCAAAAGCAGCTTTGCTGCAGCAAATCCCACTAGCAAAGCTTGGGAAACCTGATGATATCGCCAATGTTGTATTGTTCCTCGCATCCAGTGCTGCTTCCTATATGACAGGACAGACGCTGCATGTAGATGGTGGCATGTATATGTAAGGAATTACTGTTGTTCCTAACACTATAAACAAGCACTCTGGTAATTTCGTTTTAATTTTCGTATAATACCATGGAGGAGGTGAGCCGGATGTCAGATGTAGTAGATCGCGTAAAGAAAATCGTAATTGATCGCCTCGGAGTTGAAGAAGCTGAAGTAACCCTTGAAGCTTCGTTTAAAGATGATTTAGGTGCTGATTCATTAGATGTAGTTGAGTTAGTTATGGAGTTGGAAGATGAGTTTGATATTGAAATTTCCGACGAAGACGCCGAGAAAGTAACAACTGTGGGCGAAGTTGTGAAGTACATAGAGGCAAATCGCTCTTAAAGAAATTGCTCGTAGTCCCGCTCAAAGCGTAAGCTAGCGGGACTATTCCTTGTAATTACACCCTTAGAGACTTGTTCGATTAAGGTATTCATGCATTGTGTACTTTTTTTGAATAAGCATCATTAATAATATAATCTTTCATTAGCCGTGAATATTGAGGTGGTCAAATAGATGAAACGCAGAGTTGTTATTACAGGTATGGGAGTTATGTCAGCGATAGGTAAGGACTTAGACACGTTCTGGGATAGTCTGATGACAGGTAAATCAGGGATCTCACAAGTGGAGAGCTTTGATGTAAGTGAATATCCTACAACGATTGCTGGTGCAATTAAAGATTTCGAGCCTGAGAATTATATGGATAAGCGGGAAACTCGCAGAATGGACCGCTTTGTTCAGTTTGCTGTTGCTGCTAGTACAATGGCACTTAAGGACGCTAATTTGAATATTAGAGAAGACATGGATCCTGAACGAGCAGGGATATATGTAGGTTCAGGTATCGGTGGACTTGGTACTTGGGAGGATCAACATAATATATTATTAGAGCGAGGACCTAAGCGTGTTAGCCCGTTCTTCATTCCGATGATGATTGCTAATATGGGTTCTGGACAAATATCTATAATCACTGGTGCTAAGGGTCCGAACAGCACGGTAGTTACAGCATGTGCTACAGGAACGAACTCGATCGGAGATGCCTATAAGCTTATTCTTCGTGATGAAGCAGATGTCATGGTTTGTGGTGGAGCAGAAGCAACGATTCGTCCTACGGGTATGTCAGGATTCTGCGCGATGAGAGCGATGTCAACTAGGAATGATGAGCCTGAACGGGCAAGTCGTCCATTCGATGTCGATCGAGATGGTTTCGTTATGTCAGAAGGTGCTGGTGTGCTCGTTATTGAAGAGCTTGAGCATGCGAAGAAACGTGGAGCACATATCTATGCTGAAATTATCGGTTATGGTATGAGTGGAGATGCTCATCACATGACGGATCCCGATCCCGATGGTGCAGCCCGTTGTATGGTTCGTGCGTTGAAGGATGCCGGAATCAATGCCGATCAAGTTGAATATATTAATGCACATGGTACATCTACACCAGTTGGTGATAAATCCGAGACCATCGCTATTAAGAAAACGTTCGGCGATCATGCTTATAAACTAGCTGTATCCTCAACAAAGTCTATGACGGGTCACATGCTCGGAGCGGCTGGTGGAGTAGAGGCTGTAATATTAGCGCTAACGATCACTCGAGGGTTCATCCCACCAACGATTAACTTGGAAAATCAAGATCCGGAATGTGATTTAGATTATGTTCCGAATAAACCTCGTAAAGCAGATATATCAATTGCTCTCTCTAACTCCTTCGGCTTCGGCGGTCATAATGCAACCATCGTGCTGAAACGATTCGAAGAGTAATGCCTATGAAGATGTTCCAACAGCTCCAGGCTGAATTAGGTGTGAAGTTTAATGATCTGAGTTTGTTACAGCAAGCATTCACCCATACTTCTTATGTGAATGAGAACAAACAAGCTAAGCATAATGAACGACTAGAATTTCTAGGAGATGCTGTTCTAGAGTTAACAGTCACTCAGTATCTTTATGAGCAATTCCCAAAGCTTCCGGAAGGTGAATTAACGAAGATGAGGGCATCGATCGTATGTGAGCCCTCTCTGAAATTACTTGCGGACGAACATCATTTCGGCAGACATTTATTACTTGGCAGAGGTGAGGAAACGACAGGTGGAAGGTCAAAGCCTGCTATTCTCGCCGATGTATTCGAAGCATTCATTGGCGCCTTATACTTGGATCAGGGGCTTGAGACTGTTGTGCAGTTTCTACAATCTAATTTATTTATGAAGCTGAGGCTGGAGAATTCAGACCAAATAACCGATGCTAAGTCGCAGCTCCAGGAGTATACGCAGCAGAATAACCTGAGTAAACCGGAATATTGTCTAGTCATGGAAAGCGGTCCTTCTCATGAGAAACAATTTACCATTGAGGTAAGATTTGATTCTAATGTAATGGGAACTGGTATCGGTCGAAGTAAGAAAGAATCCGAGCAACGGGCAGCTGCACAAGCGCTAATCAAGCTACAACAGAAGCAACAACAATAATAGCCTGATTTCTTAGACTAATTCATGAGTGTGCCAACGGGCATATGAATTAAATATAAGAAATCAGGCTATTATGCAAAGAGTGACGGGTGGTTTGTAGTGCTCTTTTGCTATGCATTATGATAGAATAAGCTAGGAGTCTGTTAATTATTTAAGATAGGGTGAAACCATGTTCCTTAAGCGCATTGAACTAACAGGATTTAAATCCTTTGCAGATAAAACCGAACTGGAATTTGTTCAAGGTATTACCGCAGTTGTTGGCCCTAATGGAAGCGGCAAAAGTAATATTTCCGATGGAATTCGTTGGGTTCTTGGTGAGCAGAGCGCCAAGTCACTTCGTGGCGGTAATATGCAGGATATCATATTCTCTGGAAGCGATTCGCGTAAGGCTGTTAATTATGGCGAGGTCTCTTTAACTTTAGATAATACAGACCACGGATTATCATTAGATTACAGTGAAGTAACCGTAACTCGGCGTATCCATAGGAATGGTGATAGCGAATATTTTATTAATAAACAATCCTGTAGATTAAAGGACATAACGGAATTATTCATGGACACCGGTATTGGTAAAGAAGCGTATTCGATTATTGGACAAGGTCGTATTGAGGAAATACTTAGCACGCGCTCTGAGGATCGTCGGGCAATCTTCGAAGAAGCCTCAGGGATTGTGAAATATAAGTCAAGAAGAAAAGAAGCTCAGAAGAAGATGGATGAGACAGAGAATAATTTACTTCGCATCCATGATCTTATTACTGAGCTTGAGGATCAGTTAGATCCATTAAGAGAGCAATCTGAGGTTGCGCAACAATTCAAGAAGCTTAAAGAAGAATTGAAATTTAACGAAATATCAATGTATGTGGTTCAGATAGATCAGCTTCATCGTTCTTGGACGGAATCTGGGAATAAGCTAAAGCAGCTCGAGCATGAACAGCTAGAAGTCTCAACTGTAGTGAATCGTCACGATGCTCGTCTTGAGAAATCAAGGGCTGAGCTGCGTATTGTAGAGGAGGAGCTGGAGCGGCTGCATGAATCGCTCCTAAGTGTTAGTGAGGAATTCGATAGGAGCTCTGGTCAGGTCGAGGTTTTACGCGAGCGTCGTAAGCATTTAACTACGAATCGAGAACAATTGAATCAGTCGATGGACATCCAATCTCGACGTATGCATGATCGTAAGGTGGAGAAGGAGGATGTTCAGAGCAAATTTAGTGAGGTTAATCGTCAATTGACGGAGCTTAGGGCTAGTCTTAAGACGGAAGAAGATAAGCTCTTGGGTGTGAACGGTAGAGATTCAATTGTTGAGGAACAATTAAAGGCCGAATTAATCGATTCCTTGAATCAGATTGCTCAGGTTCGCAATGAATTGAAATTCTTGGAGCAGCAAAGTGAAGGGATCGGTCGTAAGGTAGAGCGTATTCTTGAAGAGAAGGAACGTTGGACGGAACAGCGAGAGCAGTTTGTTCTGAAGAAATCAGCTGTTGCTCTCCAGATGGAGCAGCTTGCCACCCAGATTACTCGTATTCGCAATGAATATCTACAATTAAGCGAGAAGATGCGCAAGGACCAGCAGCTTATAGAGGAAGTACAACAGGCGATACGCAAGTGGGAGCAGAAGCTGGATGCAAGTGTTTCTCGTCGAGATACAATGACTGAGATGCAGAATGATTATGATGGTTTCATACATGGTGTTAAAGAAGTGCTGAAAAGCCGTGGGTCTTCTTCAGGTGGTCTCCGCGGAGTACATGGTGCAGTGGCCGAGCTTCTGAAGGTGCCGGCACATGTAGAAGTTGCACTCGAGACTGCGCTAGGCGGAGCTCTTCAGCATATCGTAATGAATAATGAGACGGATGCAAGAGAAGCGATTAATTTTCTGAAAAAGCGTCAACTCGGTAGAGCAACATTCTTACCACTTGATGTTATTAAAGGTCGTTCAATTAATGACTATGAGTTAAATCAAGTGCGCGGAATGAAAGGCTTTGTAGGTGTTGCTGTTGATTTGATCCAATTCGATGCACAATATGATGATATTGCTCGAAACTTGCTCGGTCAAATTATTATTGCAGAGCAGCTGGAGGACGCCAATCGAATTGCGGCTTCATGTAAGTATAGGTTCCGTGTAGTAACGCAGGAAGGCGACGTAGTGAATGCTGGTGGATCCATGACAGGTGGTACGCTTCAGAAGCGTGGGGCTAATCTGCTAGGACGTCAGCGGCAGATAGAAGCGATTCAGCAAGAAATTATTCTAACAGAACAGCAGCTCAAGGAATTGAGAGAGAAGTACAATGTAATCAAAAAAGAAAGCGCTGATTTGCTAGTTACGCTAGATCATCTTCGTCAGGAGGGTGAGCAGAAGAGAATTGAAGAGCAGCAGATAAAGGCGGATTCACAGCAAATTGACAGTGAATTGAATCATATTCAAGCCCAATTGGATATGTATAATGAGGACCATGATGGACATGAGGTTGATCAGAAGAAAGCTGCAGAGCGCAGAATAGTTTTAGCTGAACAATCCATCCTATTAGAGCAAGAGCAGGCTCGTATTCAAGAAGCCATTCTGCAGGCAGAAACAACAAGAAAGATGAACGAATCCACGAAGGAATTATTGCAGGAAGAGCTAACTGACCTAAAGGTTCGAACAGCTGCCTTAGCGCAAGAGAGAGCATCATTATCCGATCAACTCCATCGATTCGAGCAGGATATGGAAAGCACACAAGTTGAGCATAATAACAGCGTACTCCTGCTTGAACAGCTTCAACGCGATTATGATTCGAATGAATTGGAAATTGTACAGCAGGTTGAGAGAATGAATCAATTTCATCTTGATAAGAAAGCGAATTCGGAAGAAATTGATTATAAACGAGCGGATCGGGCAGAGCGTATTAAGCAATTGGATGAGGAAGAAAGCCATATTCGTGAGCAGCGTGCTAACCTGCGTCGTATTGAAGAGCAATTGCATCAGACGGAAGTTCGTGTGAATAGACTTGATGTTGAGTTAGACGGCCTCCTTAAGAAACTATCTGAAGAATATGAGCTAAGCTATGAGCTTGCTAAGGAGCGTTATCCAATTCCTGAGGATGTTCTTGGGACTCAGAATTTAGTTAGGGATTTGAAGCGCGAAATCGCCAAACTTGGTGATGTAAACCTAGGAGCGATTGAGGAGTTCCAGCGTGTGAATGAGAGATTCCAATTTTTGAGTGCACAAAAAGCAGATTTGATTGAAGCCAAGACGACATTATACCAAGTTATTCACGATATGAATGAAGAGATGTCTAAGCGATTCCGCACAACCTTCGATGCGATCCGCATTCAATTCGCAATCGTGTTCACTCGCTTGTTCGGGGGTGGACGTGCTGATCTTGTGCTTGCTGATCCTGATCAATTATTGGAAACGGGTATTGATATAGTTGCCCAACCGCCAGGCAAGAAGCTGCAAAATCTTCAGCTGCTATCAGGTGGAGAACGTGCCTTAACCGCAATCGCATTATTATTCGCAATTCTTCGTATAAAGCCGGTCCCTTTCTGTGTACTAGATGAAGTAGAAGCCGCTTTGGATGAAGCGAATGTATCCCGATTTGCTGAATATCTTAGAGAATTTTCAGAGGACACACAATTTATTGTTGTTACACATCGAAAAGGAACGATGGAAGAGGCTGATGTACTCTATGGTGTTACCATGGAGGATCATGGCGTTTCCAAGCTTGTATCTGTACGTCTTGAAGATGAATCTGTCTCAGCGTAAGGTGTAGATAAATCGAAATAGAACACGATACTTATAGAGATATGGATAGGGGTTAGATATAATGAGCTTTTTTCAAAAGTTAAAAGAATCGATATCATCAAGCACTGAGGCTGTTACATCGAAGTTTAAGGATGGTTTATCGAAAACCAGAGACGCATTTGTCGAGAAGGTTGAAGATCTGATCTTGCGTCGCAAAAAGATAGATGAGGATTTCTTTGAAGAACTAGAAGAGATTCTGATCGGTGCTGATGTTGGAATCCCAACAGTGATGAAGTTAATTGATGAGCTACGTGCAGCGGTGCGTAAGCAGAAGATAGAGGATGCTGTTGAGCTTCAACCAATTTTATCTGAAAAGTTAATGGCATTAATGAGTTCTGGGAGACAGGATAATGAGCTTACGATGGCAAAGAATGGCCTATCGATTATTCTATTCGTAGGTGTTAACGGTGTTGGTAAGACAACCTCAATCGGTAAGCTGGCTCATCGATTAAAGCAGCAGGGCAAGCATGTATTGTTGGCTGCAGGTGATACGTTCCGTGCTGGAGCAATTGAACAGCTTGAGGTTTGGGGACAACGTGTTGGTGTGGACGTTATTAAGCAGCAGTCTGGATCAGATCCTGCTGCGGTGATGTTTGACGCTGTTCAAGCAGCCAAGAATCGGAATGTGGATGTTCTGCTCTGTGATACTGCAGGTCGTTTACAGAATAAATCGAACTTGATGGAAGAGTTAAATAAGATATATCGTGTTATTCGGAGAGAAGTTCCTGATGCACCTCATGAGGTGCTGCTCGTTATAGATGCGACTACAGGACAGAATGCACTTAGTCAGGCTAAATTATTTGGTGATAAATCGGGGGTGAGTGGGTTAGTACTTACGAAGCTTGATGGAACCGCTAAAGGTGGCATTGTTATCGCAATTAAACAAGAGTTAGATATTCCTGTTAAATTTGTTGGACTTGGTGAGAAGATGGATGATCTACAACCATTCGACTCTGAGCAATTCGTATATGGGTTATTCTCAGGTTTAATTGCACGAGAGGAAGCTTGACTACTAACTAATTAGAAAGAAGGATTACATCATGCTGTTCACACCAATGACAATCGGAAATTTAGAGCTTAAGAATAGAATTGTTATGTCGCCGATGTGTATGTATTCGTGTACATCTGAAGATGGTAAGGTCATGAATTGGCACAAAATGCATTATTCAAGTCGGGCAGTAGGGCAGGTTGGTTTGATAATAGTTGAGGCTAGTGCCGTGACCGAACAGGGAAGAATTTCTCCAAAGGACTTGGGTATATGGAGCGATGATCATATTGCAGGATTAAGAGAATTAGTAGGTCTGACTCATGAGCATAATGGAAAAATTGGTATACAGCTTGCACATGCAGGGAGAAAAAGTGAGGTAGAGGGTCCGATTATAGCTCCTTCTGCTGTTGCTTTCAATGATAAGTATAGAACTCCACTGGAAATGACTATTGAACAAGTTGAGGAAACCATTCAAAGCTTTGGGGATGCTGCCGTTAGAGCATACGAGGCTGGGTTTGATGTTATCGAAATTCATGCTGCTCACGGTTATTTAATTAATGAATTTCTGTCACCGCTGTCTAATCATCGCGAAGATCAATATGGCGGTGATCGGGAGCGACGCTATCATTTTCTAGAACGAATTATTAATACCATCAGGCTGAGCTGGAAGGGCCCATTGTTCGTACGTATATCTGCTGCAGAATATCATCCAGAAGGCAATACATTGGACGATATAACCTATTATTCAGAGCGAATGAAGAAGCAGGGCGTTGATCTGATTGATTGCAGCTCTGGCGGGGTTGTTCCAGCATCACTCGACGTATTTCCGGGTTATCAGGTTCAGTATGCAGAGCATATTCGCAAGCAGGTAGGAATAGCGACAGGAGCGGTGGGAATTATTACTGATCCTGATCAAGCTAATGAAATATTGATACATAATCAAGCAGACTTAATCTTTCTTGGTCGTGAGCTGCTTCGAGATCCTTACTGGGCAAGAAGAGCTGCTAAGCAGCTGAATTATTCAATTATTGCACCAGAACAATATGATCGTGGATGGATTAGCTGACAGGGATTTATACTTGACAGTATAGAGTAGATTGGTTAGAATAATAAATGTTGCACATGACAAGTGTTTTCCCTTGACGAGAGGAGTGAACACCATGCAAGATCAAAGTCTTGAGAAGACGATCCGGATCAATATGCTGTTTGATTTTTATCAAACATTATTGACGGAGAAGCAGCAGACCTTCCTAAGGTGTTATTATCATGATGATTTCTCATTAGGTGAGATCGCAACTGAATTTGATATTAGTCGACAAGCTGTGTTCGAGCATATTAAACGAGCCGAGCACATGCTAGAGGAATATGAATTGAAGCTAAGCTTGTTAGGTAAACATAATCGAAACAGAGAGCTTATGGATCAACTTCAATTGGAGATCGAGAAGGTTCCTGAAGAATATAGGCAAACAATAACGAAACTATTAGATCAGTTAAACCGCTTAGAATAACAGTCTGATTCAATAGGCAGGGGGTGATGACGAACATGGCATTCGAAGGACTATCGAGCCGATTACAGAATGTATTCAGTAAGCTGAAGGGTCGCGGCAAGTTGAGCGAAGAAGATGTCAATGAGGCACTTCGTGAGGTTAGACTCGCTTTACTTGAAGCGGATGTTAATTTTAAAGTCGTCAAGGATTTTATTGCTAAGGTAAAGGAACAAGCGATTGGTCAGGATGTAATGAAGAGCTTTACTCCTGGTATGGTCGTTATCGATATTGTTAACAAGCAACTTACTGAGCTTATGGGTGGAACTCAAAGTAAATTAGCCCATAACAATCGTCCTCCAACAGTTATCATGATGGTCGGGTTACAAGGGGCCGGTAAGACAACAACCTCAGGTAAGTTAGCTAAGTTGCTGCAGAAGCAAAACCATAAACCGCTATTAGTAGCAGCGGACATTTATCGACCCGCCGCTATCAAGCAGCTTCAAGTGTTAGGAAGCCAAATTAATGTGCCCGTATTTACATTAGGTGATCAGACGAGTCCGATTGCAATCGCCAAAGCTGGACTGCAGCATGCTAAGGATAACCATCTCGATTATCTAATTATTGATACAGCAGGCCGACTGCATATTGATGAGAATCTGATGGACGAGCTGCAGCAAATACGATCAGCTGTTAATCCTGATGAAATCCTCCTGGTTATCGATGCTATGACAGGACAGGATGCTGTCAATGTAGCTAATAACTTCCATCAACAGATGGAACTTACCGGTGTCGTATTAACCAAGCTTGATGGTGATACCCGTGGTGGAGCTGCATTATCCGTTAAAGCCGTTACAGGGTGTCCGATCAAATTCGCTGCTACCGGTGAGAAGGTCGATGCATTAGAACCATTCCATCCAGAACGGATGGCTTCACGGATACTTGGTATGGGAGATATGTTATCTCTCATCGAGAAGGCTCAATTTAACATTGATAACGATAAAGCTGCTGAGCTAGAACGTAAGATGAGAACTGCTGAATTTACATTAGAGGATTTCCTCGATCAGATGGAGCAGTTGAAGAAGATGGGGCCGCTTGACCAGCTTATGGAGATGATGCCAGGCATGGGTAAGATGAAAGGAAATATGAAGGTCGATGAGAAACAGATGGGTCGAGTAGAAGCGATTGTTAAATCCATGACTACGATGGAGAAACGAAAGCCGGAGATCCTAAATGGAAATCGTCGGAAACGAATTGCACTAGGGAGTGGTACTTCCATACAAGATGTGAATCGATTGCTTAAGCAATTTGAGGATATGAAGAAGATGATGAAACAATTCTCAGGCATGATGGGCGGCGGTAAGGGCGCCAAAGGATTGAAGGGTAAGCTTGGCAAAGGTATGAAGTTTCCGTTTGGTTGATTAGAATACAACCACAAAGTTAATTTTTCAGGTCTGCGCTACACTGTGTAGGCCAAAAATAAACTTCTCGTTTGTCAAAGTTAATTTTTCAGGTCTGCGCTACACTGTGTAGGCCAAAAATAAACTTCTCGTTTGTCACAAAGTTAATTTTTGGAGGAGGTGAAATATCATGGCAGTACGTATTCGACTTAAGCGCATGGGCGCACATAAAGCTCCATTCTATCGTGTCGTCGTTTCCGATTCCCGTTCTCCTAGAGACGGTCGTTTCATAGAGGAAATTGGCACTTATAATCCACTTGCACCTACAGCAGCTGTAACTCTTGATGAAGAGAAAGCGTTGAAATGGCTTCAAGATGGTGCTCAAGCATCAGATACTGTCCGTAACTTGCTTAGCAAAGCGGGCGTAATGAAGAAATTCCACGAATCCAAGCTTAGCAAGTAATCAGCTTTCAGGAGGGATTACGATGAAACAACTTATTACGGTCATTGCCAAAGCTCTGGTGGATTTTCCGGATGAAGTTCATGTGCATGAAGTGGAAGAAGATCATGTTATTGTTTATCGTTTACTGGTGCATCCTAGTGATGTAGGGAAAGTGATTGGCAAGCAAGGTCGGATCGCCAAGGCGCTTCGCACCGTCGTTACCTCGGCAGCTGTGAAGCATAGCAAACGGGTATCTGTGGATATTAGCTCATAAGATGTATCGGAGAAGGGTTGGGGGTCTATCCCTGACCCTTTTCATTATCTAAGAATAATTGAACTTAGGAGATGAATACCTTGGCAAATGAATGGTTCACGGTAGGTACCATTGCAAATACTCATGGACTTAAGGGCGAATTAAAGATTGTATCCCAAACGGATTTTCCAGAACAACGCTTTAGCCCAGGTAGTCGTATGACGATGATGGACCCTGAGCTAACGAAGCAGATCGAAGTAGAGGTCGCTACTTCAAGGAATATGAAGAACACTTATATTGTTAAATTTTCTGCATGGAATGATATTAACGAGGTAGAGAAGTATAAGGGTTGGCTGCTCAAAATTAACAAGGATCAACGAATTAATCTCTCCGAGCATGAATTCTACTATAATGAAATTGTTGGCTGTACTGTAGTTAGTGATGAAGGGGAAGAGCTTGGCGTTATTCAAGAAATTCTGTCTCCGGGAGCTAATGATGTCTGGGTTGTCCAACCCTCTACAGGAAAAGCTATATATATACCTTATATTGAAGATGTGGTTAAGCATGTCGATATTCAGAACAAACGAGTGATTGTTTACATTCTAGAGGGGCTTATATAAATATGCGAATCCACATCCTTACGCTGTTTCCGAATATGTTCGACGGGGTACTGACAGACAGTATGATTGGGAAAGCTCAGGAAAAGAATATTGTTAATATTCAAACTGTAAATTTTCGTGAGTATGCGAATAACAAGCATATGACCGTTGATGATTCCCCCTATGGTGGTGGGGGTGGGATGGTGCTTAAGCCTGAGCCAATATTCAACGCGGTAGATAGTCTACAGCTAGATTGGACGACTAGACCTCGTATCATTCTGATGTGCCCTCAAGGTAAGCGGTATACACAGAGTATGGCGGAGTCACTAGCAGGCGAGCAAGAGCTCGTGTTTATCTGTGGACATTATGAAGGCTATGATGAACGGATAAGAGAGTTTCTGGTAACTGACGAAATTTCAATTGGCGATTATGTACTGACCGGTGGGGAAATCGCAGCGATGGCTGTTATTGACAGTGTAGTCAGACTATTACCTGGCGTTCTTGGCAATGAGATGTCCGCAGTGAGTGATTCATTCAGCACAGGACTATTAGAGCATCCTCACTACACTCGGCCTGCAACGTTCCGTGACTGGTCTGTACCGGATGTGCTAGTATCTGGTCACCATGTGAATGTGGAACAATGGCGTCGTCGTGAATCCCTCCGACGTACCTGGCAGCGAAGACCTGATCTACTTCAACAACTTGAATTAAGTAAGAAAGAATTAGAATGGTTGAAGGAATTTCAAGATGAGTCTTGAATATTGAATATATTGTAAAAATATATATTCAGGAGGTAACTAATGGGTAAGCGAGTGAAGCTGTTAGTAGGTACGAACAAAGGATTGTTCATCTATTCCTCTGATGTGAATCGAAGAGAATGGAGTTTGAGCGGTCCTTTTTTATCTGGTTGGGAAGTGTATAGCATTCTCGGAGATAGTCGTCAGGGACATCGTATATTCGCAGGCACCTCACATGCTGCTTACGGCGCGACGATTAGAATGTCTAATGATATGGGAGAAAGCTGGACACAGATCGAGCAGGGGCCTTCGTATTCGAAGGAAAGTGGTTTTTCTCTTAATCGTATATGGCAGCTTGTCCCAGGAGGAACGATGGAGCCCAAGACTTTATACGCTGGAGTTGAGGAAGCGGGCATATTCGTCAGTCGTGATAGTGGTGTTTCTTGGCAGGAGCTAGACGCTTTGACCAAGCACCCAACACGACCTGGTTGGTTCGGCGGAGCAGGAGGCATGTGTCTGCATACCATTATTATCGATCCTCATAATCCACTTCGAATATGGGTGGCCATTTCCGCTGTAGGGCTATTCCGATCAGAAGATGGTGGACAATCTTGGGTTGCGTGTAACCATGGACTAGCACGCGTGCCTACAGGTCAGCCTTACGAAGAGGTTGGCTACTGTATACATAAGATGGTTATTGACCCTAATCAACCGGATACACTTTACATGCAAGAGCATGGTGGTGTATTTAAATCTATAGATGGCGGAGATCATTGGATTTCAATAGAAGATGGATTAACCCTTAAAGAGGGAGACTATCCATTTGGTTTCCCAATATGCCTCTCTCCAACTGGGGACCTGTTCCTGATTCCATTGGAAAGCAGCGAACAGAGAACAATGCGTGGAGGAAAGCTACTTGTATATGGGATGCTAGAAGGAGAACATCGTTGGGAGCCCATTGGCGATGTTGTACCAGAAGAACAGAAGCATGTCAGTGTACTGCGTGATGCAATGTCTGTCGATTCAATGGATCCATATGGCTTATACTTTGGGACAACTTCTGGAGAGGTGTTCTATTCTTTAGATCGGGGTAAGTCATGGAATCGTTTACCTGGACAGTTCTCACGTATACTATCCGTAAAGCCATGGATAGTGGAGGAGTAACATGCGGATTGAAGTAAGTGTTCCTATGATGATTAGTGACTGCACGAATGGTAATGCCTCTTTCTTCTTACATGCTACTACCTTGCAGGAAGCATTAGATTGTCTAATCACTACCTATCCTTTACTACGAATTCACTTGTACTCAGAGCAGGGACTATTACGTAAACATGTGCTAATCTATTACAATGACGAGAATATAGCCTGGCTGAAGGATCTTGATTTGCCACTTCAGCTTGGAGATACGCTGCGTGTTCTGCAAGCGGTATCCGGCGGATAGTTTCTCGGTTGTTATCTTCATTTGAAAGGGGTTTACTTGTGTCAGAGCAAAGTTTTGATCGATATTCAAGGCAAATTCTCTTCCCTCCTATAGGTCCAGAGGGTCAAGTCAGTATTTCTAAAGCTCATATATTAATTGTAGGCATGGGAGCATTAGGTACTGTGTTGGCTAACCACATGGTCAGGTCCGGAATTGGATTACTTAGGATGGTGGATCGAGATTATGTGGAGACATCCAACTTGCAGCGCCAAATGTTATATGACGAGGATGATGTTGAGAAGGCATACCCGAAGGTTATTGCAGCTGAGCGGAAGCTTTCGAGGATTAATTCCGATGTTCATATAGAAGCTGAGGTTATGGATGTCACTGCTTATAATGTAGAAACACTATTAGAAGGAATCGATTTAGTATTGGATGGTACGGATAATTTTCAAACGAGGCTGCTATTAAATGATGCTTGCTTCAAAAAAGGTATTCCCATGATATATGGAGGTGCAGTTAGCTCGCGAGGAATGACCGCGATATTCATACCTGGTCAAACCTCCTGCCTACGCTGTCTCATTGGATCTGCAGAAGGTGATGGCCAAACCTGCGACACGATCGGGGTTATCGGTCCCATTGTTGATATTGTGGCTTCTTTTCAAGCTGTGGAGGCTCTGAAATATATCGTTGGCGCTTACTCTATGCAAAGACAAACTCTGCTCTCATTAGAGTTGTGGCAGCATCAGATATTAAATATGAAGCTGCCCGCACCTAAGAGTGATTGTCCAACATGTCAATTGAAGCTATATCCTTCATTGGAACGAAGTGAGAATTTAACAGCAACGTTATGTGGGAGAGATACAGTTCAGATCAAGGGGTTAAAGCCTCTGGAATTAGCACTATGGGAGCGGAAGCTCTCTCCAATATGTAAAGTGAATATTAATCCCTTCTTACTCAAAGCGGAACTTCCGGAAGGTGAAAAACTTGTGTTATTCTCAGATGGTAGAGTCCTTATTCAAGGGACCGAGGATCCTGCAAGGGCACGAACATTGTATGATCGTTATATTGGCTCTTAATTCTAGCTTTCTATTGAGTTTTACAATTAATTGTGCTAATATGTAATTTGTTGTGTTTTGTAATAAATCCGGTGGTCCGCTGCGCGTTTACGCAACTTAAGAAGTGCCAAGGTTGCTCATAGGACGGCAAGAACACTTGTGTGGAAGGAGGAAGTCAAAAATGAATTTGCTACAACAAATTTCTAGAGAAAATTTGCGTACAGATCTTCCGAATTTTCGTCCGGGAGACACGCTTAAAGTACACGTAAAGGTTATCGAGGGTTCTCGTGAGAGAGTTCAGATCTTCGAAGGTGTAGTCATTAAGCGTAAGGGTGGCGGCATTAGCGAAACGTTCACTGTTAGAAAAATTTCTTACGGTGTTGGAGTAGAAAGAACATTCCCGTTTCACACTCCGAAGATTGAAAGAATTGAAGTAGCTCGTAGAGGTANNAAAGCAAGAATTAAAGAAATCCGATAGGGAAGAAGGGGCTGACAAGCCCCTTTTTTTAAATTCTATTCGTTATGGAAGGACATTCATATATGGCAGAATCAGATCAGAGCTTTGTCAAGAAGAATGAATTATTGGAGTGGACTAAGGCGCTGATCATTGCGGCAGCACTCGTTTTTTTAATTCGTTGGCTTGCGTTTACTCCGTTTATTGTTGATGGAGAGTCTATGCAACCCAATTTTCATAATGGAGAACGTATGATTGTTAATAAAT